>NZ_CAJHBH010000017.1:0-52969 GCF_904846585.1 Psychrobacter sp. H7-1 | reverse complement strand
TATAGTTCGGTTAGGTTGTCCATGTAAGAAGTCCTTTTTGCTTAAGTGGTCTTGGTAAACTTACTTTAGCAACTTTGGACTTCTTTTTTTATCTTTTTTTTGAGCCCTTATCCCGAACTGGGGTTAATCAAAGTGGGCTAATTAGCCTGCCGCCATAACACCGCCGATGATAGCAACCACGCCACCTAACGCACGAGTGATGCGGTTGTCTGATTTTTGCATAGCAGCACCTAACGCACGGCCACCATAAGTAATGGTTAGCGTCGCTGCCACAAAGCCAACCATGTAAGTGGCGATGTTGGCACCTGCTGCCATTTCTGTGCCATGAGCATAACCGTGAGCAACCATGAATAGCGCCACTAATGTACCGCCAATCGCAGTTGGTAATTTGGCCAAAGTCGCAATTAACACACCGGCTAGAAGTACTGACATCGCGATACCAGTCTCGATGCCCGCTAGGTTCACACCTGCCCAAGCGATTGCCGCACCTAAAATCATGCCGCCCGCAACGAATAGAGGCGTGCCGCGTTTCATGGTGTTGTTTTGACGCATACTCCAAAAACCGATGGCCGCCATGGCTAATAAGTGATCAAGTCCCATAAATGGGTGCATTAAACCGCTCAAAAATGCGTTGTGAGTATGCAGCACTTCGTCATGACCTGGATGTGCTAAAGCAAAAGTAGCGGTTAGCATAAGACCAGCAGTCAGCATGAATTTAGACAAGTTTTTCATGATTTTATTCCTCTAATTATTTGATTGTTCTTGGTTAAAACGTCTGGTTATAAACGATTAAGGGGATTGTTTTTTAGTGTGTCAGAACGGTCATTAAAACCATCAAATGATGATTTAGGCGTCTTAGGCATCTGCTTTTTGTTTGCCAGGACGACGCTCAGGCAGCATGCCTTTGTCTAAGATAAAGCTGATGATTTCTTCTACGCCGACACCGTCATATAAGTTTGCAAAGATGAATGGGCGCTCGCCACGCATTTTTTTTGAGTCACGTTCCATGATGTCTAGTGACGCATGAACATATTCAGCGATATCAATCTTGTTGATGATTAATAGGTCAGATTTGGTGATACCAGGGCCGCCTTTACGAGGGATTTTATCGCCAGCAGATACGTCAATGACATACAGCGTTAAGTCTGATAACTCAGGGCTAAACGTCGCGGCTAAGTTGTCGCCACCAGACTCTACCAAGACCAACTCTAAGCCGGGATGACGCTGTTGTAGCTCATCAATGGCCGCTAAGTTCATAGAGGCATCTTCACGGATAGCGGTGTGTGGGCAGCCGCCAGTTTCAACGCCAAGGATGCGGTCTGCTGGCAGGGCATCATGCTTTAGCAAGAAGTCAGCATCTTCGCGGGTATAGATGTCGTTGGTCACGACAGCAATGTTGTAATGGTCTTTTAGCGCACTACATAATTGGCGTAAAAGTGCTGTTTTGCCAGATCCAACTGGGCCACCAACGCCAACTCGTAAACAATGTTTCATAACTTATTCTTCCTTATGATGGATACACCGATGTGTAAAATTAAAATCAAAAAATAAAATCAGACTGCCAAAGCCAAATGATGGGATAAATAATTGGCTTTAATAAAGATTAGCTTCTAAACAGTCGTGAGTATTGCGTTTCGTGCTGTGCACTGCCCAGTGCCAAGCCTGGCATAATAGGGCCAAGCTCTTCATCGGATAGGCTAAGTGCGGTATCAACAGCAAAAACCAATTTGGGTCGTAATTGTTCATTCAAACGCTGAGCGGCTGTATGTCCAAGCGGCATGGCTTTACAAGCAGCGGCCAGTTGGTTTTCAAGCCAAGCCCAAGCAAAGCCAAGTAACGTTTGGCGTACTGGAACATGACGGGTGTGTGCTGTCCACGCAAACATGGTGACATAACCAGGTTCGGCTGGCATGAGCGCATCGCCATCTTCAGCTTTGGGCTCAAGGTCTAAACTGGCCAGAAGCCGAGTTAAAGCAAGGCCAAGTCGAATGTCTTCATCGCTAAGCTCAGCCGTTTCGCGGTTGGCATGAATCCAGTTGTTCCAGTAGGCCAAACCATCGCTGTCATGGTTTTGCCAGCAGTGTTGTAGTCTGGCCAATACCGGTAGCTCACAGCGGGTTAAGCCGTCATTGAGCACGCCCTCCAACCACTCATACAGCTCTTGCTCGTTGGTTACCCAGCCCAGCTCAAACGAGCTTTCTAACCCTTGTGACCAAGCAAAAGCACCGATAGGCAGGGCAGGGCTGATTAATTGAATCAGCCCCAATAAAGCCAAGTCACTAATAGGACTGGTGGGCTCTTTAGTGTGCATGGTGATGCCCATCTTCCGGTTTGTGTGTGTGGCCGTGATTATGATTGTTGTCGTGTGAATGATGACCGTGTCCATGATCATCGCTATGACTATGACCATGTGAATGGCTGTGAGCATGTTCGCGGCCAGCATGGGCATAGGCCCCTGATTCTGGGTCAAATGGGGCGTCATGATGAGTCAGCTCTGCACCCAATAGCTCAGCCAATTCTTCTAGCACATGATCGGGCGGGAAACGTACCCAGTGGCGGCCGTCTTCATCAAAGCCAATGGCCAGTGATACGTGACGGTTGCCCAAGTGATAGCAAAGGCGGGCTAGTGGCAGGCCATTTTCGATATAAGCGGTGGCCACCGGCTCATCAGCAGCAAGCACCTTTATAATCTCACCAGTTGTGGCCTTTAATAAGTCACCACTACGCAATACTGGGCCACGGTCTAAAAACAACCCAACCTCGTGCCCTTGATCTGTTTCTGCTTTTAGGCGGCCACGAATACGCAGCTCATATGGCAAGGTGAGGGTGTCAAATATTTCGACATTGGCGCTGTCATGCGCAGTGCTGTCGAGTCTTTCAGTAAATTGAATCATGGTGTTTTCCTTTAAGTGGTTTAAAACAAGTGATAGCGCTGAGCCAGAGGCACTTCGGCTAAAGGCTCACAAGTTAATAATTCACCATCTGAGCGCACTTCATAAGTTTCTGGATCTACCGTTAAATTCGGGCAGACATCGTTTAATTTCATGTCTTTTTTACGCATTTGACGCACGTTTTTACAGGCGACCAAACGGCTTTTTAGACCCAGTTTCTCTTCAAGACCGGTATTCATCGCAGCTTGGCTAACGAAAGTGACACGGGTTGCAGATACTGCACGGCCTAGAGCCCCAAACATACGGCGATAATGGACAGGCTGCGGCGTAGAGATGGCAGCGTTTGGATCACCCATCGCCGCGCCAGCAATCATGCCACCTTTTAAGACGATAGAGGGCTTAACGCCAAAGAATTTTGGACGCCATAACACAAGGTCAGCCAGCTTGCCAATCTCAATCGAGCCCACTTCATGTGCCACGCCATGAGTGATGGCAGGGTTGATGGTGTATTTAGCGATGTAGCGTTTGACACGGAAGTTGTCGGTGCCACGCTCTTGGTCTTCTGGCAATAAGCCGCGCTGAATACGCATCTTATGTGCGGTTTGCCACGTACGGCACACCACTTCACCAATACGGCCCATGGCTTGTGAATCCGATGAAATCATCGAAATGGCGCCCATATCATGCAAGATATCTTCGGCAGCAATGGTCTCACGGCGAATACGTGAATCAGCAAAGGCCACGTCTTCTGGAATATTTGGGTCCAAGTGGTGACACTCCATCAGCATGTCTAAATGCTCATCAACCGTATTGATAGTGTAGGGACGTGTCGGGTTGGTAGACGATGGCAATACGTTGGGCTCGCCACAGGCTACGATGATGTCAGGGGCGTGCCCACCACCAGCGCCTTCGGTGTGATATGAGTGGATACAGCGGTCTTTAAAGGCGTCCAACGTGTCTTTAACAAAGCCCGATTCATTCAAGCTGTCCGCGTGTAGTGCGACCTGAATGTCATAGCGGTCTGCCACATCAAGCGCATTACTGATGGTGGCTGGTGTTGCGGCCCAGTCTTCGTGAACTTTTAAGCTCATCACGCCAGCTTTGACTTGTTCTTCAAGCGCCTCTGGCGTACTGGCGCTGCCTTTGCCTAAGAAGCCGATATTTATGGGTAAGTCGTCGACGGCTTGCATCATTTTGCCAATGTGCCAAGGGCCAGGGGTGTTGGTCGTTGCCACCGAACCTGTCGCAGGACCCGTGCCACCCCCAATCATAGTGGTCAAACCACTCATCAACGCTTCATCAACTTGCTGTGGGCAGATATAGTGCACGTGAGTATCAACGGCGCCTGCGGTTAGAATTTGGTTTTCACCAGCAATAATTTCAGTGCCTGCACCAATGATGATATCCACATCTGGCTGTGTGTCTGGGTTACCCGCTTTACCGATGGCAGCGATACGACCATCTTTTAGGCCCACATCGGCTTTTACAATGCCCCACCAGTCGATGATAATGGCATTAGTGATGACCGTATCCATCACTTGGTCTGAGCACAACTGACTTTGCCCCATACCATCACGAATCACTTTACCGCCACCGAATACCACCTCTTCACCATAATGGGTGTGGTCTTTTTCAATCTCTACCCAAAGCTCGGTGTCTCCTAAACGGATGCGGTCACCGGTGGTTGGGCCATACATATTGGCATAGGCGTCGCGAGATATTTTCATCGTGTTTCTCCTGAATCTGATTTGGCATCCAAATCACCCATAACCTCACCTCTAAAGCCAAAGATACGGCGCAGTCCGGCATAAGGCAGCAGGGAAACCTCACGTTTTTGGCCGGGCTCAAAGCGAATGGCGGTGCCAGCTGGGATAGCTAGGCGGTGGCCATAAGCTTTTTCACGATCAAAGCTCAGTGCGTTATTGGTTTCTGCAAAGTGATAGTGAGAACCCACTTGAATTGGGCGGTCTCCCGTATTTGCCACTTCAATGACGAAGCTGTCGCGATCTGCACACAGCTCAATGTCTTCTTTTCTTAATTGATATTCACCAGGAATCATGTTGCTCTCCTCAAGCCTTAGCTCGTGTTAGATAATTGGGGTGTGAACCGTCACCAATTTGGTGCCGTCGGGGAAGGTGGCCTCGACCTGAATGCTTTCAATCATTTCAGGGACCCCCTCCATCACATCATCACGAGTTAGGATTTCGCGTCCTGCGCTCATCATTTCCGCGACAGTACGACCCTCACGCGCACCTTCCATGATGGCGCAGCTAATCAGTGCAATGGCTTCTGGGTAATTTAGCTTAAGCCCTTTTGCCTTGCGGCGTTCGGCCAGTAATCCTGCGGTGAATAACATTAATTTATCTTTGTCTCTTGGCGTAAGTTCCATGATGTGCTCCATTTTTATTGCTATTGTTCTTTAGGTCTTATGCCGAGCAGGGCATAAGCAAAGGGAGAGTGTGGTCTTATTAGACCGTTTTTTATACAGAGTCTTTATAAATTGGCAGTCGAATTATTGGGTAAAACTAGGTCAGCCAGATACGAGGTGTCACTGACTCAACACCACTTAATCTTGGACGCAAAATGTCACGCGCCTGTTGGAATAATGCCCACGCTTCATTACGCTCCATGCCCAAATAGCGCAGTAATAGCACACCGCGGCGATGGGTCACTGCCCAGTTGTGGCTGGCAGCAATTTTGTCGCGTAGCTCGGTAATGGTATCGGTTGGGTTCTCAAGTCCCACCGTCCATAGGGTAGCGTGAACGGTTGAGCCGCCTTGCCCCCATTTACCCATGAAGCGAGGATGCTCAGGGTCGATGGATTGACGTTCTAGCCAAAGCGGTAGTCCATTTCGGGTGAGTTTAAATTGTTGCTCAATGATGCCGCTGACATAAGGCAGGTTGCTGGCAGGACGACCTAGACCAATGATTTCCCAGCCCAAGCACTTTGCGGTTTCGGCCAAATCAATCTCAACCGTTTGTACACCGCGTGAGCCATCGAAAGCCAAGGTTTCTTGAGGAAGCCATTCAAGCGTTGCGCCATCTTCGACTTTGAGATGTGTGTGCTGCGCCCAAGCCACCCCATTGCTGTCGGCGCGGTATAGCTTGTTTGCCGCTGGCGTGGTGAGTAGCGCATGGGCGTTTTCAGAAACCGTCACGTCAATGGTGAGTGAGTCACCACTGGCAATGCCACCTGGCGGGTGCAATAGATAGACGTGGCAGCAGCCATCGCGTCCTTCAGGATAAAAGGCGCGCTGTACGCGAAGCGGGCCATAATGGCGAGCCACATTCATGCGGGTGATGCTGGTATCCGCTTCAGGATAGGCGGCAAACCCTAAAGTTAAAGAGGCTGGCCAATGACGACCAGCATCAAAACGATGCCCATAGTCGACAACCTCCCCTGTAGATGGGGGAGCGAACGATAAACGAGTCATGCCGTAAAGACCTTTGGTATGAGCACAGCACATCAAAACGCTGTGCGAGTTTATGTATATAGAATAGTAGTAATAAGCTGTTAGTTAATACTGATCGTTACTTATAAGCTGAGCATAAGGCGCTCAGTAGATAACGGGACGTTATCGAAGTAGAGAGGTGTCCCTCTTTATTTGATTGTCATATCTACTAATAAGCAATGTATTAATAGACAAAAACACAGCGCAGGGGCTGAATATAAAGCGGGAAGATAGATATAAGTAAGTGTAAAACGTAGTATAAATAACTATAAAGCAGTGGTCATAACGAACGGGTCGCTACTTAATGTTGCTTTTATAATCCTTATATTAGACCGTGTCAAGTAATTTTTTAAATAAAAAATACCATCAAAAATCAGTCTTTAAATCCCTTTAAAAATCAATGATTTATTTTGAATATTAGCATCCATGTTACTGTGAAAAGTTACTGTGAAAAGTTACTGTGAAAAGTTACTGTGAAAAGTTACTGCGAAAAATCATCCTGACTTTCGTTGGAATATAAACCACGTTTGGTCTGATAACACGCTGTCCTATCGTGACGTAGCGACACAGACAGCGATACCAAACCAATGTCTTGAAAAACGAGGGGGCGTGAGTTCAATGAGCTAAATCACTCACCCAAACTGCGCTTAAAAGCAGGGGGTAAATAATCCTCTCGTTTGGTTTCAAGCTCTTTTCTTAGTTTATCTTCGTTTGCTAACAACTCTTTTGCTTCCTGCACTCTTTTCTCAAATACGCGAATTTCCTCTTCAATCGAATCCAGTTTCTTCTTAATAATTGCAAAATATTCATCGTCGGTCACTTGATCAGCAGTCGCATGATTCATACCTGCTGTTGTCACGCCTCGGTCATCGTCAGCGGCTAGAGGATTGGTCTCAAGTCTGGTCGCTTTTGTTTTAGGCGTCGTCGATGTTTTTAGTGTCTTATGAGTGGTGATACTCTCCGTATCTTCATTTTTAATCTGATTGGCCTTTCGCCAACTATCAAGCGTGCCGGTGTTGACGTTGTGATATATTGCCAACGCCTTTTTAGTCATCGTTAGGTTGTGACCTTTTGACAGTAATTTATTTAATTGATCAACGATGCGCTGTCGGTCTTCTGGATGATAGACACTTTTGCCAGACTCTGTGGTGTGCTTGGGGGTGAATTTTTCTAAATTCTTGAGCAGCTTTTTGTTGGTTTTGGTCGCCGCTTTTGGGTTAATGGGTTTAACAGAAACTTCAATATCAGTATTGTTGACTGTATCAGCACCTGAAGTTTCATTGATTTTTTTAGGTTTAGGTGCTTTGGTTTTCATACTGAATGTCCTTACTTTAATGGTTTTTTTATCTAGCTAGATTAGGCTTTAAAATGATACCCAGTCAACCACGTTTACCATGTGATTACCTTTATACTGTTTTTGGTTACTTAGGTAGCCGTCTTTAGCTGGTATTAAGCCCTAGTATATAAGTTTCGGATAGGGAGATGGGGGTAAATCAGGTGGGGGAATAAAATAGCAGGCAATAAAAAACCCTCACAGAATGTTCTGTAAGGGTTTTTAGTGTTGGTACCGGTGGTCGGTGCCAATTGTTATTGGTAAGTTATTGATATTGTTGTTTTTCTTTGTCAAGAAGGAGGTTTGATATACTTGGTAGTATACTTAATATGTCAATTTCGATGTTTTTAACCAATAGCCCTTAAATATATTTTAGCACACACACTTAAGTGTTGGCGCTATACTGTTGCTTAATATTTAGAAGAGCGAATTATGTGGATACAGCCATGAGCTGATGCCTTAGAGCTACTTGGAGATACTGGTGAGGTTGTGGACTTTCAGACAGCGCGGCAGCAGATTGAGAGTTCGTTAAATAACTATCAATCTGATGGCCTTGAAGCAATCGATAAACGAGACCTTATTCAAGCGCTCATTAATAAGGGTATGACGAAGATAGAGTTGCAGAAGTTATTACAATAATTCATTCTTACAACGTTAGTTATTAAAAATATTATATCAAATCAAGTAGCTTTAAACACTAGAGCTATCTATTTCTTATTAAAGATTCTGTCATGTTCATCTTTAATCAACTGACCTACAACTTTTGAGGCAGAAGTGATTCCTTCTGCTTTCTTAATAGAGTCCAGTAGATCTTGGTCTTTTTTATAAAGCTTTATGTGACTTAGATCTTCATTCTTGTTGCTCGCTGAAAGTTTAACCCAAGCGTCTTTCATGTTCTCTATGACTTTAGCTCTATATGATATTACTGGTATCGGCTTGAAATCAAAGTTAGGGTCACTTGTATCTATATTTTTAGTAAAGATTTCATACGTGTAATCTACGTTTGATAGAACATCTAGACTAGCCAAAATTAAATTGTATTTGTCTTGCAAAGAGACGGGTATGAATATCTTCTGAAGCACAAGATAGTCTCTCTTGTCTGAGCTTAGATAGTTATAAGCCCATTCAATTTGATCGCTGTCATCACCCTTAAGCCACTTTATTTCCCTGTCAGTACGATTTTTAAAATAGTGAGACTTAACTGTTTCAATTTTGCCTATCAACTGATGTTTGTTTAGATATACATCGTTTGCATAATTTGGAAAGTTGATATGGGTGTTGTTGAAATGATTGACCTCATATTTCAAGTAATTTGAAATGTAAGGAACTAGCTCCTTATCTCCAACCAAAGCTTTATTATGTAGAGTATCACGGACTAGATAAGCGATGTGCAGAGCACTACGGAGATCTTCTCTTATCCATCCTAGCAAACTATCTGGTAGTTGATTATTATTTTTAAAACACATTAACTCTGTTAAGTACTGAATTGGGTATTGCTTAGATTTGAATATATTTACTAATTTTGATTTAAAAGCCAGCTCACTAATCTCAATATTAGCTGATGAATTCTGCTCATACATATTATGCGCAAATACCAAGCTCTTGCACTCATCATGATTCAAGCGTTCAATCACTTTGAAAAAATTGTCTAATGCTTCTCTATTACGTTTTTGGTAATGAATATTAGAGTCAGCATTAAACTTAAGTTGATTGGCTAAGTAGTATATATTAGCCTCATTTACCACCTCATAAATGGGTTCAAAATTTGACTGGTCATCACTCTTGATGAAATCTGCGTTATTGGAGTTCGCAGTAACCAATTTTGCATCTGAATTTTCATTTTGTATAAGTGAAATATCTTCTTCATAAATAGATGATTCGTAAATCTCACTATTAGTATATGTGTCATCGTCATCGTCGAAGTCGTCATCGTCGAAGTCGTCATCGTCGAAGTCGTCATCGTCAAAGTCGTCATCGTCAAAGTCGTCATCATCAAAGTCATCTTGCATATAAAAACCCCTATAAAAAAGCTCATAAAAAGTGGTATAAAAGTCCATATTAGTAGAAAAAAACTATGTTTTAACTACTTACAAACTCCCTAATATAGGGGTGTGAGCAGTCTTATGCCCTTCTTTTGACTTATAATAGAATGTATTTAGACTTCTATCTTCGTGGTTAAACTATACATCGAATACAAACTTCATTCTAGCAATAAATTTAGATAGTTTAGTTCTAATATCATCGCTTCATTTAGGTGTTATCTACGTTAGCTGAATCAGGTAATCCTACTAATAAGCATAGACAATCTACGATACGTTTAGTAACTCTATCCTTTCCAGGCTTCTCAAAATCTTCGCCTCACTCGCATCCAAACGCTACACACTAGAAAAGCAGACTGCGCTGTAGCGCAGCATGCTTAGTAGGGTATATATATTATGAGATAATACTAGAGACTCATTAGTTAGAAATTACACTCATCACAGATGGTTATGTACACCAAACCCAATGGAGCATAATCATGTCAAAATCAATTATCAGTCAATCATCCCTTACCAATCACATCGACAAACTAGTCAGAGATATCTTGTCTTCCTCTGTAACCTTCGATGACATCGGAAGTCGACTGAATGAGCTGTATTTGCCATTCATAGAAAGCTGCGATGATTACTTGTGTTACTCAAAGCCTATCCAAGCTTTTGTCTCTGGTACCAAAGGTATTGTCGGAGACTCCTACCCATGCAATGTCATTTGGAGTCAAGATAATATTCAAAGACTGATCGATTCTATTTCGTGCTATAGGCAAGATGTGATTGACGAAGACAATGCTTGGCAGTATCAGGAAAAACAGAATAGAAATGCTCTTGAGTCTTATTTCAGATGCCTGCTAAATCATTATTCAAAATTATTGGTTGTCCGTGTCGATTTGATGTACACGCAAGAACATCGGGAGCTCGTGACTATCCATATGTTCAATAATCACATGAAAAAGCTCAGAGAGCTTATCAGTAATGGGAAGTCCTGCTTTAAACATTTGCAGGGCTATGCATGGGCGTTAGAACAAGGGGGGAAATGGGGTGGTTTTCATTGTCACTTACTGCTCATATATGACGGGGCAAGACGTGAGGGCGACTGCGCTTTAGCTATAGAGATTAGTAAGAAGTGGAAGGCTATAACAGAAGGGCTTGGTACTTATTACAACTGTAATAGTAATAAACATAAGAAAAAGCACCAAGTGAAAGACGAGTTCGGTAATGATCGATTAGGCGTCGGTATGATCCATCGTAATAACCTACGTCAGATTGAAAATACGGTTTACTCAGCGTTGTATTTAACCAAGCTTGACAAGAAAGATCAGCAATTAAAAGTATGGCTCCCTAATATGCGTACCTTCGGTCATGGCACCTACCGTACAAAGAAGCGTCGAGGTTTACCGCCCATAACAAACTAATTTCAAATACATACTACATTCATGAGATCGAGCATTAGCGTCTTAATGCTCATCCTTCTTCACCCATCAAAGGCCTGCCACGTGCAGGCCTTTTTTATGCGCACAATAAGGAGCCCTTATGAAACCCCTATGTCCACGCTGTCAGTCGTCCGCTGTTTATGTGATGACTGATAGCAATAACCAGCAGCTTGTGGATGAGCTGTTATCACCTGCTGCATTGATTGGTCTTGGTGTCAGTCTATGCAAATCATTCAAAGTCCATCCTATGATCGGTGTGGTTGCAGGTACTGCCATTGCAGCCGTCATCGAGCTTGCAGAGCCTCATAGCACTTTACCCATGCTCATCAATAAGCAGTATCGCTGTGATGACTGTACGCACGTTTTCTCAACCATCAACTAATGAATCATCGCATTACTTAATGCTTATAAACAATCAAACCTAAAAGGAAATGAATCATGGCACATTTAATCGAAAATATGGCTTTTGTCGGTGATACCCCGTGGCACGGTCTCGGCAGTCAGCTACCAAAGAATCAGCCTATCGAAGTCTGGGCAAAGGAAGCTGGTATGGATTGGCGTATTGAATCCTCTGATGTCAGCTACATGGCAAGCAATGAAAAAGGTCAAAGCCTGATCATGCCCTTTGATAGCAATAAGGTGCTGTACCGCTCAGATAACCTAGAGCCGTTATCGGTGGTCAGTCAACGCTACCAAGAAGTGCAGCCACGTGAGATTCTCGAGTTTTATCGTGATCTCACTGAGCAATCGCACTTCGAGCTTGAAACCGCAGGTGTCTTAAAGGGTGGTCGTAAGATGTGGGCACTCGCTCGTACAGGTCAGTCTATGACTCTCAAAGGCGGTGACGTCAGTAACGGCTATCTGCTACTAGCAACTGCTTGCGATGGCACGCTTGCCACCACTGCACAGTTCACTAATATCCGTGTGGTGTGTAATAACACCTTAGCGATTAGCCTCGCTGACGGCAGCGGCGGCGTGGTGAAAGTACCGCATAGCACTTCCTTTGATGCGGACAAGGTCAAGCAGCAACTAGGCGTCTCCGTTAAGCAGTGGAATGAGCATATGTATGAGATGAAGCAGTTAACCCAGCGCCGTGTGACTCAGGCAGAAGCGGCTAATTATCTCAACCGTGTCTTCAACGATCAGGACAATGACATCATTCTGTTTAACAGTGCTAAGAAAGAAAAGGATGCGGTGCCCAATGCCCGTGCCATGAATCAGGTGATGAACATGTTTAATGGTCAAGGTCGGGGCGCTGATTTGGATTCAGCGCGTGATACCGCTTATGGCTTGCTGTCAGCAATGACAGAGTATGTGGACCATGAGCGCCGAGCGATGTCTAACGATCATAGGCTCGATTCCGCATGGTTCGGTGCAGGGGCTAAGCTGAAAGACAAAAGCTTAGAGGCAGCCTTTGCACTGATTGCTTAAAGACGCTTAGTACACTTAATCAATTAAACCACGCCTAAGCGCGTGGTTTTTTTATGCCATTTGTTTCTCATTAATCAGTAATCAACCAAAACTAATAACCAATTTAACGAAGGAATTTACCATGAACATGATCGCATTAAATACCCATACTCAGCCAAGACAGGCTAAGCGTGCCACCGCTAAGGTAAAAGCTAAGCACAGCATCGAAGATATGCCAACGCTTAAGGTTCAGAATAAAACCGTTAAACCTTCCGCTAGTCAAGCAGCCACTGCTAAACGTTTGGTTAATACCAAAGACTTAAGCCGTGAGGATTGGCTACAGTTTCGCAAGCAAGGCATTGGCAGTAGTGATGCCGCGGCTAGCTGTGGTATCCATCCGTATTTATCCATGCTTGAGCTGTGGATGATTAAGACCGGACGCATGGAATCAAGCATTGATGAAAGCTTAGAGGGCTATTCGCCTTTGTACTGGGGCAATACCTTGGAGCCGATGGTGGCTAGATATTATCAAGAACATACCGGCAATAAGGTGCGCCGCGTAAACGCCATCTTGCAGCACCCTGATCCT
The DNA here is from genome assembly GCF_904846585.1 of Psychrobacter sp. H7-1. Lineage (NCBI taxonomy): Bacteria > Pseudomonadati > Pseudomonadota > Gammaproteobacteria > Moraxellales > Moraxellaceae > Psychrobacter > Psychrobacter sp. H7-1. Next base: position 39,828 of record NZ_CAJHBH010000017.1, on the reverse strand, counting down.
GACAAAGCCTTTATGCTCGCCAATTTAGACTATGCCATTACTGGTAGTGACGAAGTACAAATACTCGAGTGTAAAACGGCTGGGGAACATGGTGCCAAGCTGTGGAAGCATGGCGTGCCGCTCTACGTCACCTGCCAAGTACAGCATCAACTAGCGGTCACAGGTAAACAGGCAGCTCACATCTGTGTGCTGCTTTGTGGTCATGAAGCGAAGATTTATAAGGTTGAACGTGACGAGCGCTTGATTGCATCCATCATGGAGCATGAGCGGCTATTCTGGCAGTATGTAGAAACCGACACGCCGCCAACCCCTGACCATTCTGAGTCCGCAGCTCGGGCATTAAAGCAGCTGTATCCAACACCAAAGCCCTCAAGCAAGGTTGATCTGCGTGACGATGACGGTGCGAACAAATTGTTTGAGCAATTACTGAGCTACCGTGACTATATGCAAGAGCTAGAGCAGCGTTATGATCAAGTGAAGCATCAGCTGCAAACGCTGATTGCTGATAATGAAGTAGCAGTGTTTGAAAAAGGCGTGATTTCTTGGAAGCGCTCGAAAGATAGTGTCGGTCTTGATAGCAAAGCCGTTATTAAAGCCCATCCTGAGCTATTAGCTAAATTCAGTAAAACCCGTCAAGGCAGCAGACGCTTTGTTGTCTTAAACGATTAAGCCGCTATCTATTCTCAACACACCAACAAACCAAGTCTAGCGCATAATCACCCACCTATCACAGGTGGGCTTTTTTATGGCTAAACATAATCTATTAAATACATAAGGAATATCACCATGATTAAAGGTCTCACTATAACCCCGCCCGTTTTAGGTCGTATCAGCATCGGGCGTGTCATTGTAAAAGACGGCAAACGTCTTCCTGCAAAAGACGATCAATTTACCATTACCAGCCAAATCCAAAACAAGGATGGCTGGATCAACCATCCGCTTGATGCAAAGCTACGCGAAAACAATGATGGGAAGCTTCGACAAATACCCGTGCGCATGCTGTTTAACGATCCGACACTAAATCTAAGAGCGGAGTACACGCTGTTCGATAGGCAAACTGGCAGACCGCTATGCGTGGGTGACGGTGAGCAGTGTCAGCGCCGCACAAGCAATGGCGTTGAACAGCTACCATGTCCATCGCCTGATCGCTGTCCATTGGCGCAAGGCGGTGCTTGTAAACCTTATGGTCGTCTGTACGTGAATCTTAGTGAGGACGATGAGCTGGGTACGTTTATCTTTCGCACCACAGGCTTTAATAGTATTCGAACACTTGCAGCAAGGCTCAGCTACTTTGCCGCGGTCTCAGGCAATAAGCTGTCATGTTTACCGCTGCAATTAACCTTAAGGGGTAAAAGCACCACGCAAAGCTATCGCACGCCGATTTACTTTGTCGATTTGACCTTGCGTGATGGGATAACGCTTAAAGATGCGGTATCTAACGCGCAAGCTATTGATGCGGAGCTTAGCGAACACGGCTTTGATCAAGCAGCATTAGAGGCGGCGGCGAAGCTTGGCTATGTGAACTCAGCCTTTGAGAGTGATAACGATAAGGCATTTGCAGTGGTGGAAGAGTTTTATCCAGTCGAGACAGGCGATTCTGGTCAACATCAAGATGCGCATAGGCACTTAAATCATGGCTTAGCCGATCATGACGTAACCAGTATTGAGCAGGGATTACGGCAAAGCGTGACGGCGGTTAGTTAGTCTAGCGAACTAGGCATAAAAGGAGCTGTGTCATGCAGCTCTTTTTTTATTGCCTAAACCCAGGCTAACCGTCGGACGGCATGGGATGCAGTAAAAAATTATAGGACTCGGTAAGTATATGAGAGGAGATGCTCTCATTCACTTATAAGGAGCACATCATGGAAAATTTGAATGTAACACAACCAGCAACCGAGCCATGCAATCATATACCGCAACTACTGAGTATCAAAGATGTTGGTCATTATACCGGTCTTAGTCGTTCTACGATCTACGAGATGGTCAATGAGAAATCCGATCGTTATGATCCGACATTCCCTAAGAAGGTACAGCTGACACAGGTAAGGGTAGTATGGGTAGCAAGCGAGATTGCAGAGTGGATTAATACTAAGATTGGGGCAAGATAAGCCTAGATTAATCTGACCGTTCTAATTGTAAGAATAGGGCGGTTTGTTTTTTTGTGTTTTATAAATCGCTTAGATCGCTTTCAAAATCTCGCGTATGTTTTTTTATTTGAAACTATTAGGGCGTGTTGAACATTGGCGACAAATTAATGGCAAAAAAAATAGCGAACGGTTAGGGCGTGTTGAACATTCGACCTTGGCACTGACAGAGACTATTTTTTAGGTGATTTGCAGATAAAAATGGTAAGTTTAGTCGTTCTAAGCGTCTATTTTTATCAATAAAGCGGCAAAAAATAGTCCTGTCCCTATTGTTGTCGTGAGGGCTGATGCTAAAATCGCCCTAGTCGTTGTGAAAATCTAGCCAATGCAATAAGCATTATCTGCAATTTTCACTTAGACTAGAACTATTTTAGCGATCAGCAGTGCGCATTTGTGAATGTTCAACACGCCCTAGTTTTTAGTGGGTTTTATACGTTGACTAAGAATGGTATCGAATGGAATGATTTATGGTTTAATCGTGAGGAACCTGAAGTGCAGTAATGCTTTCTGTTTAGCATTTATACAACCCAAATCTAATCATTTAGGAAAATAGGGAAAATAGGAAAGTAAGTTATGCAAGTCATGCTATATATGACTTATATCGCTTTCCCTTTTCAAAAGCAAAAAGGCAAATAAGGAAAGTTAGCTTCATGATAGCCGTTGATTTTCCTGACTTGCCTAATGGGTTTGAATATAGGAAAGCTGGCTAGGGTAGAAGTAACAAGCTGTCTAGCTAATGCTTTCCCATTCTCCCCCCCCTCCCTTATCCAGCATTTAACAATTCAGGTCTTACTTGTATGGTTCTAGCCCTGCCACTAGTTATGATTTTGATATAACTCTCGCTTTCTAATACCTCGGCTATCAACTCAAAGTTATGCTTTTTCCGTAAGTGCTTAGGATTAACCTTACTTTGAGCCGTTGAGTAAGCCAGTTGATTGACTGACTGTCTATTACAATACTTGACTAGCCAGCCTATGAGCTTTTGCGCGTCATTATCTCCAGCTTGGGGCTTGTCGGTGTATCTTATGCGCTCACTCATTGAGTAGTCAGTCAATAATGTGGCTCTATGTATGTCATCAGCAGATATGAAGCGCTGGCCATTGAAGTAAGCCAGTATTGAGGCGATACGACTGGCATTTTCATGTAAGCGTCTGGCATAGCTTGCGTATTTCTCAAGCTGACCGCCTTTGCATAATTGGCGCTCTTTAGCGGTTTGGTAGTCTGCTAATGCTTTTCTAGCTTGTCTGTTCTCAAAAGGCATATCAAATCGGATGATCCTACCCTCGTCGTCAGTTCTGATAATGCCTTGGCTAGGGTCTAGTAACTCACGGCACCGCTGCCAGTAGGCTTGTAATCGAGTATCAAGGTTAGGCTTAGCGTCTAGCCTTTCATCAGTGTTATAAACGAGCTTACCATTCATATTGTCAGGAAAGGCGAACAAAAAGCGTGGTAACAATCCTTGTTCATTCATAGCGTTATCATTGAGTGCTTCAGCTATGACAGACGGCTGCCCTTGTAAGTCGAGCGTAAACCGAACCCCGTTCATACTGTTTTGCTCTATGCTGTCGTAGCGCGGTGATAGAAGCCTATCAAATGAACCATCACTCCATATATCGCACAGCTGGCTTATGTTACTTTTTGCCGTGTCACTGGTTAAGCTATAACCACCTAAAAACAAGGCAGCTTCAGCTGTTGACCATGCTATATCTCTAGTATTTCCGATCAGCATATGGTCTAAAAAACCTTGGATCGTGCCAGACTTAACCAAAAGTATCGTTTGCTTAGGCTTGGGGTTTTCAAGTAACCATAGCTCTAAATCTTTTTTTGGCATGCTGGCTTTTTGTGCAAGCCATTCATCTAGCAACTGCCTGTCTTCCTTGCGTTTGTCTTCTTGATAGCTCACAAGCGCCTTGTGGCTAAAGCCCACAGTTCGACTTTTACCACTACCACTATCGCCTTCAGTAAGTAAAAATAGGGACACTGGCATAAACTTATCACCTAACACATAAGGCGCGTTGATATACTGCTGAGTAATGGTAGCTAAAGCGCCTAACATGCCATTTCCAGCCATCGCTGAGGCAACTTGGGCATGATAGATAATGGCTTTTATTGCATCGTAAAGTATATCGCCGTTCTTGCCCCAGGCTTCTATCGGGTAGGGTGTGGCTTTGCTGTCAGGGTCGCCTATATTGCCCAGCTCTCCCCATGCTTCAGCTAGCAAGTCTTTGATGATCGTTTCAGGGTCATTTAAAACATCATCAAGCGTCTGGTAATTATCGAACGATAGCAATAAGTCAAAAGTAGTAATAATAGCTTTGACGTTTACCCCTAGCAGTGGCTTAGTTACTTCATCTTTTTTATCAATGGTAGTAGTAACAATAACTTGCTTAACCTCAGCAAAGTGCTTGACCATGCTATTAAAGCCGTATGGATTAAGGCTAACTAAGATGTTGATATTAAGCCCTTGCTTAACTGCCATTGCATCATAAAGCTGTACCGCTTCATCTAAACTACTAACGGCATGCCATTCACTATCTAAGCTTAAATTACCGATAATAAAAGCACTGGGCTGGCTTGGGTCTGTTACTTCTATGCGTTCATTGTCATAAATAGCTAGGTTAGCAGGCTGGTAACTATTATCATGCATTACTAGTAACACCTTGCCATCCGTATTTATTATCTCACCTTTTTTATCACCATTAATAACGCTAAAACCACCTTCTAGATGTAGAAGCTTATTGTCTTGTTTAAGCTCTAATAGTTTCTTTAATATCGGATCATCTGATATACTTAGAATTGTAGATTGATTTGCGCCAGCTAACAAACTACTTAGTCCCGTGTTGTCCGCATGGGGCTTTTCTTTTTTAATCGTCATCATTTTGACCTCCATTTAAATCGGGGGTCGGACCAGATCCATTCAATTTATTAAGCCAATCAAGCACTTCACCATTCCGCCATACAACTATTGTGGGTGATAGTTTAATGCTTGCTGGGAATCTACCATCTTTAGACCATTCATGTAGAGTAGTGCGTCCAAAGGGGAGGAAAGGTAAGATGTCTTTAGCTCTACTTACGCCTTGCGGTCGAAGGTAAAGGGCAGACTTAGTTGAATCCTTTAAATTACTGTTAAGCTGATTATTCATTCTATATCTCCGTTAGTCCGCTACGTTATATCGCGGTATGAATAGAATGATATGTTTCTAGATGGTAAAAAACCCCCAAATCACTATGAATAGGGGGGTTATCGAAAGGATTCCTATGAGATAGGGGGTTATTTTTTCATATGTAAAATAATGTCTCTATTACTGTCTTTTTTAGGTCTACCGCCTTTTTTAGCGTAATCAGGAGCTACATCTGTAAGCCACTCATTAATAGTGTCATCTTTAGATACTTTCAAATCTTCAGAGACCATAGGGCTATGTATCTTGAATAATATTGACTTAATCTGTTGAACCATTTGATTTTTTTTAATCTGTTTATCCCTATCCATTTCCCACAGATAATCGGCTATGGCAATCCCTGCACCTTTAAACAAACTATTTATCAGATTTTTCTTCTCAATTGAATGTAGTTGTTTAGTAGTTTGATCTGAATTATATTTGTTTAAGTCTAACCTAAGCGATTTATTTTCAGATTCTAGCCTTTTTAAACTTTCTTTTTTTTCGTTCAGTTCTACCATTACATTATTGAACTCTAGTTTTTCACGTATTTGGTTGGCGAATTGAATTAAATCATGTGATTTAAATTTAAGAACATACTGTAATTCATATCTACTTTTTTCGTTTACCTCACTATCTAAACTAAACAAGCGATAACCAACAGGCTTTAAGCTTATGAGTGCTTGCATGTCCTCATCTTTATATGTTAAAAGATCTTCCAATGTATATAGAGGGCTACTATAGCCTATTCTAGGTGCAATATCATGAGGCAATAGCTCAATATTATTAATTGTGGCTTTAAAATAAGCTTTACAAGAAGCTGGCACATTAATCAAAGCAACTTCAGTGGGTTTGTCATCATAAAATTCAGTTCTGTATTGAGCTGCATAAACTACTCCTGAATACATAACATAAGGAATTAGCTTATCTATATTAATATAATCATAAAGCATTGAAGGAGTGACAGGCTTATTTAAGATTTCTGATAGACCTGCTGCAACTTCTTCTAAATCATAATATTCTCTTGAGCTATCAAACATTGTGCTACCTTTGGTTATATTAAAACATCTAGTTATTAACTTGTTCTATTTGACTTTCGACAAAGTCTGCCCAATCATTCATCATTTCTCGACGATAGTCTAAATGCTGAGCACCGTTGTAAGCCTTGCTAATTTTGTTTTCTTGTTCATGAGCTAGCTGTAATTCAATAGCTTCGTGCATATAGCCCTGTTCATGAAGAGTAGTACTTGCCAGACCTCTAAACCCATGACCAGTCATCTTGTATTTATAGCCCATTTGATAAAGCGCATTAATAAAGGCATTTTGGCTGTAAGGTTTGCGAGTAGAAGGGTTGTAGAACACATACTGCTCTGAGAAATTTAGCTCTTTGATTTGCTCTAATATATCTATAACTTGTGGCGCAAGCGGCACAATATGAGGTCTGTCCATTTTCATTTTGCTTGCCGGGATGCGCCAAACTTTATTGTTCCAGTCAATCTCTGACCATTCCATAAATCTGAGCTCATTTGTGCGCACGAACGTATAGCATAAAAACTGTAGGCCTAATTTGACTGTAATATGCCCAGTGTAGTCATTGATATCTTGCAAAAGCTTTGGCAACTCTTTCGAAGTAACTCGACTATGGTTTTTAGTCTTATGCGGTTTAATGGCCGCTGATAAATCTGCTGCAGGATTTGACGTTGCCATGCCGGTGCGAATAGCATGTTTGAATATTTGTCCTACTTCTGCCATGATGCGTCGTGCCATCTCGTTAGCGCCTCGTGCTTCAATATTCTTGCCGATTGTCAAAATGTCGGGTGGGGTAATATCATCAATCAGTTTATGACCAATAATTGGTTTTACATCACGAATATAGGCTGAATAATTTCGGCTAAATGTACTAGCTGCTAAGAAGGTCTTGCGGTCTGCATACCAAGCCTGACCAATAGTATCAAAAAGCCTCGAACCGTCTTGCTCTGCGATTTTTTCTTTCTTTTTATCTTTTGGGTTAATACCTTCGTTAATAAGCTGTTTTATTTCTAAATTACGCTGGCGGGCCTGTTGTAATGTAATAACTGGGTATTTACCTAAAGTGAGCGATTGCTGTTTACCCTGCCAGCGATAGGCGCTTACCCAGACCTTGTTCCCTGTATGTCTTACCCACAGTTGTAGACCGTCACCATCACTATGTTTGTCAGGGCGGCTAGGTGTACATTTTTCGCTCGCGGTTAACTTGTTGATGATAGTATGAGTTAGTGGCATGTTGGTATATCTCCGCGTTGGTATAATCTATACCAACAAATATACCAATATTCTATATGGTTCGCCACATACCAAGATATTCGTAAATCTCGCAAAACCCCATAAAAAAAGGCTTGCTGCATCGCTGCGAACAAGCCTGATTTAAAATATGGTGGGCCCAGTAGGACTTGAACCTACGACCAAAGGATTATGAGTCCTTGTTTTTACAACAACAATACACAATGGATGGCGATAAGTAGCTGCAATTATTGACTTAAAGCCTTTTGTATTAAAGGTCTAGGTTAAAATCCAAATATACCTATCAACAAGTAGATATGCTTATCAATAAATTCGGAGTATCAAAATGGATGGTTTTAGCAGATCTTTTAAAAGTAAGGGTCTACAAATGAAACTTTTAAATGATTGGCAATAAAGGATATATCTTTCATTCAAAGTATAAAAAAAGCTAAGAGCTGGTTACTCTTGTTTTTACACCTCGTATTGGTCAGCAGATCTTACTCATAAATATGTAGGAGATATTGAAAAAGCGTACCCACATCGTGAGTACGCTAAAAACTAACAAGTATAAAACAAGAATATCTGAATGAAAATAAAGTCTAAATCAGATTTAAGTCGCTATAGGTGTATCTAAATTGACTGGTTTCTCTTGAATTTTTTTACTACCTACTGCTGCATTTAAGTTTACAAGGAAAATAGCAGTGGCTGCAATTATTCCTGGTATGGCGATAAACAAAAAGTTAGTTTGGTGACTTAGCTCTAGTGTAAGTAGCGCCCCAGTTAAGATAGGACCTACGATAGCGCCAATGCGACCGATACCCGATGCCCAACCCATAGCAGTGGTACGTACAGCAGTAGGATAATATTGAGCGACAAAGGTGTAGAGTAATATTTGTGAGCCAATAGTAGTGGCGCCTGCAATCGCTATAAGACTATATAGCACCACTTGCGGGCTGTTGTATCCAAGTAGTATTAATGCTGCAGCACCAGCGACAAACATAATGGTTAATACTGGCTTTAGATGAAATCTATCAGCCAGCACACCGCCACCAATAGCACCGATCATCCCACCAATATTAAGCGCAAATAAGAACAGCATACTAGCACCTAGCGAGTAACCTGCTTGAATCATCAGCTTCGGCAACCAGCTGGCAAGAGCATATACCATTAATAAGCACATAAAGAAGGCCACCCAAAACATAATGGTAGTAAAGCCACGATTCTTTAGAAATAGCGCTTTGATAGGAGCGTCATCACCTTTGGTTAGTTCATCTAATATTAAGGTGGTGGAGGCGGTGAAAGTTTCTTGTGGTGCAAGTCTGCGGACGATTTTTTTGGCGTCGTCATGTCTTTTTTCTTTGACGAGATACATTAAAGATTCAGGCAGCATTTTCCAAATAATTGGCAATAGTAAGGTAGGGATGCCTGCGATATAAAACATAATCTCCCAGCCATAATCTACCACCAGAAATGATCCAAGCAATGCAGATGCCATTCCGCCTATCGCGTAACCACTAAACATAATAGCGACTAGAGTACTACGGATACGTTTTGGGGCATATTCAGAAGTCAGCGCTACACAAATGGGCATTATACCGCCGATACCAAGACCAGCAATAAAGCGTAAGGCGGCAAACTGCATTGGACCATTAGCGAATGCGCCAGCAAAAGTAAAGGTACTAAATAAAGCGACGCAAATCATGATGGTTTTTTTACGGCCGATTTTATCAGACAGAGTACCAAAAATCATTGCACCAAACATCATGCCAAAGAGTGCTGCGCTGGCAAGAAACCCTGCTTGTACTGCGGTCAATGACCATTCTTCCATGAGTAAGGGTAATGCTACGCCATAAATGATGAGATCATAACCATCAAAGATAATAATCAGTAGACACCAAAACAGGACCTTCCAATGAAAGGGCGCAAATTTGGCTTCATCAATAACTTTATTGATGTTTAAGGTTGGTGATTCCATTCGTATATCTCCATGAGTAATATCCTTATAAGTGTCTAACAAGTTATTGTTTTCTGATGATCAAGTCAAAAACTATCTAAGTATAAATATATACCTATAAGGTATGGTTTTTGGTTTTACAGAGCATGAGAAAGTATAGGTACGTGTAAATAACTTACATTTAATCAGTTAGAACTTATCTTAGGCGACCTCTAAGAGGCTAATAAATGTATGTATATTAGCTGTTTAGAGGTAATCTAAAGAAAGCTGCACGATTTTTTGTAACAAGTGGTATTTCTTGAAAGATATGCAAGAAAATAGCTCATATATTTAAAAGATATATGAGCTTATCTATGCATTATTGATAGACATCACAAAATCCCCGTCAATGCTGTAAACGGTAGTGATGATATTTAGATAAGTTATATAGCAATATTATTGTTTAAAATCCTGTCGCACGAGCTGATTAAATGCTTCAGGTTGTTCAATATTTGAGATGTGTGAGGCATCGATAGTAGCGAGCTTAGCACTAGGAATATGATCGACTATATATTGACCATCGGCAACCGTTGTCACTGGATCCTCGATACCTGCAACTACTGTGACGGGTACACGAATATTTTGTAACTGCTCGCGAGTATCAGCGACAGATAGTGCCTCGCAGCAGCTGGCATAACCCTCGCTACTGCCAGCTGCGAGAGCGTCAGATAGTGCTTTAACTACATCAGGATGATTATCGATAAAACTTGCTGTGAACCAACGCGGAGCGGCTGTAGCGGCAATAGGATCTAGACCTTGCTCACGTACCAAGTGCGCGCGATCTACCCATGCTGCCTCATTGCCAATCTTCGCGGCGGTATTGCATAGCATTAAATGATCAAAGCGCTCAGGATGATGAATAGCTAACCATTGACCAGTCATACCACCCATAGAAATGCCACAAAAAAATGCTTTATCTATGTTCAGATAATCAAGCAAATCAATGACGTCTTGTCCAAGCTGATCGAAACTATAAGGACCTCTTGGTGCAGAAGAGTTACCATGGCCACGAGTGTCATAGCAGATGATAAAATAATCGTTTTGCAAAGCATCGATTTGTGGCTGCCACATATGATAGCTGGTACCTAAAGAGTTGGAGAATATCAGAGCAGGGTTACTGCTATCACCAAAAGTGGCATAGTTTAGCGTTATATCTTTATTGTCAAATTCAGGCATGATGAACGTCCTTGTTTGTGATTGTCATGTGAGTAAGGTATTGGTTTTTGCCTATCAATGAGTGCATCTATTTTTTGAGCTATCTATATATTCTCAACACGCTTAACTCTCAACACGCTCAATAATCATCGCGATACCTTGTCCAACTCCGATACACATTGAGCAGATAGCATAACGCTTGCCTGTTTTTTCCAGTTGATTAAGGGCGGTTAAGATCAAACGTGCACCTGAGGCGCCGAGTGGATGACCAAGGGCAATCGCACCGCCGTTAGGATTGACGCGCTCGCTATCATCAGCTAACCCTAAGTCACGTGTGCAAGCTAGAGCTTGGGCAGCAAAGGCTTCGTTTAATTCAATGACATCCATCTCATCGAGAGACAGTCCGGTTTGCTTAAGCAGCTTTTTCATTGCGGGTGCTGGGGCGAAACCCATAATACGTGGCTCAACGCCTACCGTAGTTGAGGCCACAATACGTGCCCGTGGCTTTAGATTAAATTCTCTAACCGCTTGCTCTGACGCTACTAGGAAGGCTGCTGCACCATCATTAATTCCAGAGGCATTACCAGCAGTCACCGTACCATCTGCGGTGACGATAGGACGCAGTTTAGTCAACTTCTCAAGGGTAGTGTCAGCACGAGGATGCTCATCAGTATCGACGGTGACAGGCTCGCCTTTACGCTGCGGAATGACGACAGGGGTCATCTCATCTTTAAAAAATCCTGACTTTTGCGCCGCTGCGGTACGTTGTTGGCTACGTAGCGCAAATGCATCTTGGTCAGCTCGATTGACATTGAATTGCTCTGCGACATTTTCAGCGGTTTGCGGCATAGTCTCTGTGCCATATAGCTCATCAAGCTTTGGATTGATAAAGCGCCAGCCCATAGTAGTATCTTCCAGCTTTTGACTACGACCAAATGCCTGACCTGATTTGCCCATCACAAATGGCGCACGGCTCATGCTCTCAACACCACCTGCGATAATTAAATTGGCTTCACCAGCTTTAATCGCACGTGCCGCTATCGCTAACGCATCCATCGACGAGCCGCACAAGCGGTTAACAGTTGTCGCAGGCACTTGATAAGGTAGGCCGGCTAGCAATGACGACATACGTCCGACGTTGCGATTGTCTTCGCCGCTTTGGTTGGCACAGCCATAGATGACGTCATCTACTTGTACCCAGTCGACATTAGCATTACGTTCTATTAACGCCTTGATAGGGATAGCGCCTAGGTCGTCTGCACGTACGGGTGCTAGACCGCCGCCGTAGCGTCCAAAAGGGATGCGAATGGCGTCAATGATATAAGCGTTTGTTAAGTTATCCATTGTAGATATTATCCTTTTTATTATTTTACTGTAGTAGCGTCAGTCAGTGTGGCACCCGTCAAGGCCTGTAAGTCTTCGAAGCTAATGCCATCGACCATTTCGGTGACTGCTAAGCCTTTATCGGTGACATCAATGACACATAAATCAGTATAAATGCGATCAACGCAGTTTTTGCCAGTCACAGGATAAGTAAGCTCGCTGACGATTTTAGGGTCGCCAGTTTTGGTGGTGTGATTGGTCATCACAAAGACTTTTTTGGCACCGACGGCTAAGTCCATAGCGCCGCCAACTGCAGGTATTGCATCTGGCGCACCCGTGTTCCAATTGGCTAAGTCGCCATTGGCAGCCACTTGGAATGCACCTAGTACGCAGATATCAAGATGACCACCACGCATCATTGCAAAAGAGTCGCCATGATGAAAGAAGCTGCCGCCATCGAGCATGGTAACGTACTCTTTTCCGGCATTAATCAGCTCGGGATCCTCTTCACCTTTAGCAGGTGGTGGTCCAAAAGCTAATAAGCCGTTTTCTGAATGCAAAAATACATCTTTATCATCCGGTAGGTATTTTGCAATTTTGGTCGGTAGTCCGATGCCTAAATTGACATAGGCACCATCTGGAATATCTTGTGCAGCGCGCTCAGCGATTTGATCGCGGGTCAAAACGGTGTAGGAAGTATGGCTCATGATGACGATCCTTATAATTGGCAGTATTAAGCGGTGGCTGTAGTAGCTGTGCTAGAAAGTTAAGCGCTAGCAGATTCAGTGTTAGCAGGCTGAATCTGCACCACATGCTGCACAAAGATACCCGGCGTAATAACGTGCTCAGGATCAAGCGCGCCAAGCTCAACCGTTTCAGAGACTTGGGCGATAGTAATATCAGCCGCCATTGCCATGATTGGGCCGAAGTTACGTGCAGACTTGCGGTACACCAAGTTGCCCCAACGATCGCCTCTAGAAGCTTTAATTAAAGCAAAATCAGCCTTGATCGGATATTCAAGAACATAGTCTTTACCATCGATTTCTCGAGTCTCTTTACCTTCTGCGAGTAAAGTGCCAAAGCCTGTTGGCGTATATACTGCACCGAGTCCCATACCTGCTGCTTGAATACGGCAAGCCAGATTACCCTGTGGTACGAGCTCCAGCTCAATCTTGCCAGCATGATAAAGCTCATCAAATACCCAAGAGTCCGATTGACGCGGGAAAGAGCAAATGATTTTACGCACAGCACCTGTTTTTAAGAGCTTGGCAAGGCCATGGTCGCCGTTACCGGCATTATTATTAATGATGACCAAATCCTTTACGCCCAAATTAATAAGCCCATCAATCAGTTCAGCAGGTTGACCCGCTGTGCCAAAGCCACCAATCATGATGGTGGCGCCATCTTTGATTTGACTAAGAACGTCAGTTATATTTTTATCAGCTTTATTAATCATGTTTATATCCTATAAAAAGTCATATGAGGTAGTGTCTTTAAAATTAATAAGTGGTACATGGGTTAGACTCATTGCTCTGACACTACTTAATTTTTTTCGTAAGAGACTTGCTCTTAATTGGCTTCATTATTAGAGGTCGTTAATGAGATAGATGATGTTGGTAGTAAGCGTTTTTTGGTCAGAATATAGTGAGCAATCATGCCGATAAGAATGCCCCAAAACACAGAGCTTAATCCCAAAAAGCTCATACCCGATGCTGTCGCCAAAAAGGTAATTAACGCTGCATCTCTTTGCTCATCATTTTTCATAGCAATGGTGATATTGGCAGAAATGGCACCGATTAATGCAAGACCGGCCAGTGCCGCGACAAGCTCTTTTGGAAGCAAGCTAAATACCATCACGATACTGCCAGCAAATAAACCGCCAAATAAATAGAAGATGCCATTAGCAACACCTGCGATATAGCGCTTTTCCTTAAGTTCATGCGCATCTTTACCAGTGCAAAGCGCGGCTGTGATCGCGGCAAGTACGATAGTAATACCGCCGACACATGCAACTGCTAAAGAGGCGAGGCTTGTAACACTCACAATAGGCTTGGCTGGCGTGTCATAGCCACTTAGATTTAAAATAGCCATGCCGGGTAAGAATTGACCAGTTAAGCTCACAAGGATGAGTGGTATAGCGAGGTTAAACGTTGAGTTCCACGACCATTCAGGTGCAATAAAAGTAGGTATGGTAACGGCTAAATCGAAATGGACAGGGTTCATTTTGCCAAGTAAGACGCTTAAGATAACACCGCATATCAACACCCAGATCATCGTATAGCGCGGCGAAAAGCGTTTGGCTAATAAATAGCAACCGAGCATGCTAAAGACGATAAATGGCATGCTATCAGTGGCTTTAAATAATTCTAAGCCGAATTGAAATAGAATCCCTGCCATCATGCCAGCGGCAATACCGTTAGGAATCCATTTTAATATTTTGTCGAAGTAACCTGTTGCCCCAACAATAAATATGACAATCGCTGAGATGATATAGCCGGCAACAGCTTCATTAATACTCATCTGTGGAAATAGGGTAACCAGTAAAGCGGTACCAGGGGCGGACCATGCTGTAATAACCGGTGTTTTATATTTAATAGATAAATAGATACCAGGAATGGCAGCACCAATGGAGACACCCCAAATCCAAGACGCCATCATGGCATCCGATACTTGTGCGGCTTGTGCGGCCTGAAAAAAAATAATCAAAGGACCCGCATAAGAAATAAGAACCGCTAAGAACCCTGCAACCGATGCGGAGAGCGACCAGTCGTTTTTTAAGGTTTGGATTACAGAGGCCATATTGCTTCCTTGCAAATTAGCATTCGTTACGGGGTTGCAAATTAAGATGCATGCTACTGATTGACAGATTTATTATTAGCCTTCGTCGCCACCGCCCACAGGAATGGTACTACCAGTAATATAAGAAGACTCATCGGATGCTAAAAACAAGATGGCATTGACTTGCTCATCAATCGTGCCGTAGCGTTTCATAAAGGTGCGATTAATGGTCTGATCAACCACCGCATTCATCCATGATTTTTCATCATCAGTTAATGGTTTGGCGTTACGTGGAATCTTTCTGGGCGGCGCTTCAGTACCGCCAGTTGCCACGGCATTCACACGGATGCCATCGTTTGCATACTCAAAAGCGAGCGATGCGGTCATGGCGTTCACGCCGCCTTTCGCTGTCGAATAGGGTATGCGGTTGATACCGCGAGTAGCGATAGAGGACACATTAACAATAATGCCTGACTGCTGTTTGACCATGGTTGGTAATACCGCATGACAACACCATAATGTTGGAAATAATGAGCGACTAATTTCCTTTTGGATTTCTGCTTCAGAGAAGCTGGTAAAAGGTTTCATCCATATTGCGCCGCCGACATTGTTGACTAATATATCGATACGCCCATAGCTATCAAGTGCCTTATCAATAGCCTCTTTAGCACCTTGACGGGTTTCAAGGTCAGCTTGAATGGTAACGGCTTGTCCACCATTAGCAATGATTTCAGCCAGCACCTCTTCTACTAATGGAGAAAAGTCTGCCATGACGATTTTTCCGCCCTCACTTGCTAAGCGTAATGCGACTCCGCGCCCGATGCCTTGGGCGGCACCAGTAACGATACATACTTTATTATCAAATCTTTTACTCATGACAGTCTCCTAAAAATCTTGCTCATGCTTTGCTAGTAGAGTAATACGGCTAAGCTATGTTATTGTTCACTGGGCGTGAATTTTTCATAGTAAAAATTGCACGGTTTTAGATTACTGCTGTCTAACCAATTACTCACCGCATCCACCATCCCTAACGGACCACACAAGTACACATCGACGTCACCATCGTTCAGCCACTCATTATCAACATGACCGGTAACATAACCTTTACGCTCATGACTACTGTCTTCTGTGGCGACACAGGTGCGGTAGTCAAACCAAGGGTGGTTTTGTTTTACTTCTTCTAGTTTCTCGACTTCTATCAGATCAAAATCGTTGGTGACGCCGTAGACCATCCTGACAGGATGATGAGCGCCCGATACTTCTAAGCTTTTTAGCATGGATAGGAAAGGTGCGATACCGGTACCGCCTGCCAAAAACAAAGTAGGACGAACGACTGGTCGCAAATAAAAGCTGCCGAATGGACCTTCAAAGTCAATCTCTTGACCAATGTGGGCAATGTCTGACAAGAATGTGCTCATCTTACCGTTAGGGATATTACGTACGACAAACTCTGCCTCTTTAGTGCTAGGCATAGAACTAAACGAGTAGGAGCGTGTCTCGTTAGAATCAGGAATGCTGATATTGACATACTGTCCTGGCAAAAATACTAGCGCATCTGGATTATCGACTTCGACGCCAAAGTGAATGGTAGACTCAGACAGTACATTCAGCTGCTGTAGTTTGCCTTTGAATACAGACTTGCCAACTTTGCAAGCTTCAGAGGAGGTTGGTACTTTGATCACGCAGTCGCTTTCAGGAATCATCTGACAGGTGAGTACATAACCTTCTTCAGCTTCAGCTTCTGTGAGTGCATCTTCGATATACATATCAGGGTGCATGTCATAGCTGCCAGATTCACAATGGCAACGGCAAGTACCGCAAGCACCATCTAGGCAGTCCACAGGGATATTAAATTTTTGACGATACGCTGCTTCGGCAACTGTTTCGTCGGCTTCACATTTGATGAAGCCCGTGACGCCGTCTTCGAACTGTAGAGCAATATTATATTCCATGAGAAATATCCCTTTTCAACACGTATTAATTAAAAGCTAGTGACTAAATAACGAATAAATAAGGATTAAACGTGATAAACATCCATAATCTGATGGACATAATCGTCTTTTAAGACCACATACTTATCTAGAATCTTTGGTTGGTCTTGAGTCATGTCTATTTTGTACTGAGAGTAACCCCAATACGTGTTGGTCTCGTGATAGCGAAAGGACTTGTTGATCCAGTTGAAACGCACCGTCACAATACCGTCATTGTTTTCGAGTAATTCAATATTTGATAAATTGTGCGTGGTACGTGTATCAGGTATGGTCGCTGATGAGCGCTCAGTCTCGATGCGGAAGATACGATCTTCAAGACCACGGCGGTCCGGATAATAAATCAGCGAAATTTCTCGTTGTGGGTCGCTGATGAGCTGACCATCATCATCCCAACTTGGCATCCAGAAAGGGCAGTCTTCATCGTAATAAGTGAGCCATTCTTCCCATTTTTTCTCATCCAATAAACGCGCTTCACGGTATAGAAACTGTCTAATGTCTTCAATGTTAACAGTTGTGTTTTTCATGATTGATATCCTTATTTTTTGTCAGTTCTACAATAAATAGCAGAGTAATAATAAAAATGTATTAGTCGCTATTAGCACCGTGTAGCTGCTGCTCTTGCTCTAGAGCTTTTTTCATCTCTTCATGCCAGTAGCGATGTTGGACGGTATATAGCCCTTCATCTTCAGTCTTAACACCGCTCATTAAAGGTTTTAAGTCAATAGCGGCAGCGCCTTCATCTGCTCCTTGAATCCAGTGCTCGGAGCCTCGGCACATATCATTCCATTCAAGTTTGATACCGTTATAACCTTCTTGGCATGAGCGGAACTCTTCTAAGTCATCAGGTGTTGCCATACCAGTAACGTTAAAGAAATCTTCATACTGACGGATACGGCGTGCACGTGACTCATCGCTTTCGCCTTTTGGTGCGATACACCATATGCTGACTTCAGTTTTGTCAACCGCGATAGGGCGGAGCATACGAATTTGTGAGCTGAACTGATCCATAATGTAGACGTTTGGATATAGGCATAAGTTACGTGAGCGTCCAATCATCCAGTCCGCCATTGCTTCACCGTATTTAGCGACATAATCATCGCGATAGGCATAGTTTGGACGGTCCTGTGGGTTTTCCCACTGTGTCCATAACAGCATGTGTCCGTTTTCAAAAGAGTAGAAACCGCCACCTTGACGTCCCCATTTTCCAGCGTTCATGGCTTTGATGTTGTCTTCTTTGACTGCTTCTTGTTCTTTACGACGTGCAGTGGTAGCCGCATAATTCCAATGCACAGCTGATACGTGATAGCCATCAGCACCGTTTTCAGCTTGCAGTTTCCAGTTACCATCAAAAGTATAGGTTGATGTGCCGCGTAGAACTTCTAGACCTTCTGGCGACTGATTGACAATCATGTCAAGAATCTTGGTAGAACCACCAAGCCAGTCTTCAATTGACTGAACATCATCATTTAAGCTAGCAAAGATAAAGCCTTTATAATTGGCCATTTTCACTTGTTTTAGGTCGTGTGAACCTTCTTTATTGAAACATTCTGGGTAGCCGGCGTGTCTTGGGTCTTTAACTTTAAGCAGCTTACCTGAGTTGTTAAAAGTCCAACCGTGAAACGGGCAAGTGTAAGTGGCTTTATTGCCTTTCTTATGACGGCAGAGCTGTGCACCACGATGTGAGCATGAGTTAATCATGCAATGCAGCTCGCCTTCTTTATTGCGGGCAAGAATCACGGGCTGACGACCGATGTATGAGGTGTAGTAGTCATTGTTATCAGGAACTTGAGACTCATGAGCCAAATAGACCCAGTTGCTCTCAAAGATGTACTTCATCTCAAGCTCGAACAGCTCTTCGTTAGTGAAGGCGCTACGATGCAGACGATAAATCCCTTTTTCACTGTTCTCTTCTAAAAAATCATCAATAGTGATGTCTGATCCTTCAGGTACTAGATTGATAAGCTCGCTCATGGCTGCACTCCTTGTATAATGACGGTATAAAATGAGATTAGAATTTTACGTTTGATACGGCAACTGAGGGCATATCAAACGTAAGTCGCTAGTAGTGATCAATTAATTAATGCTATTTAATATGAGTGCTCATTAACCTTGAGCACGGCGGCGTTCTACTTCGCTGCCTTGTACAGCTTGGTCAATGTCTTTTACTAAATGAAAGTCAAAGTCGATACTTGCGTAAGGCTTATCCAGCGCTTTTTCTTTTAGCTTGTCCGCATCTTCGACCATCGTTACCTCTGGTACCAAACCTTCGCGGCTTGCAAAAGCAAAGTCATCCCATAGGTACTCATCGCCATCGATGTTAATCTGCGTGGTCAGTTTGCGATGACCGTCAGCACTGGCGAAGAAATGAATGTGAGCTGGGCGATGACCATGACGTCCTAGCGCGCCCAATACTTTTTGCGTCATTCCTTCTGGTGGTACCGAGTAACCTAGCGGAACGATGCTGCGGAATGCATAATTGCCGTTCTCATCTGTAATGATGCTACGACGCAAGTTGAAGTGAGACTGTGATTCATCAAAGAAAGAGTAGTTACCTAAGCTGTTGGCATGCCATACTTCTACCTTTGCGTTTGGAAGAGGTTTTCCATTTTCACCATAAACAGTTCCTTGCATAAATAGCACCGTGCCATTATCAATATCTGTACCGTCATCAAGACGTGCAAACCCTTTTTCTTCTGGTGCGCCAGCGACATAGAGAGGGCCTTCAATAGTACGTACAGTCCCGCCATCCAATCCTGCTTCTTTTAAATCTTCTTCAATCATTAAATCCATGAAGTGATCAAAACCAAGACCTGGTGATAACAAACCGGCTTCTTTGCCTAAATCACTAATGAACTCAACCCCAGACCAATACTCATCGGCGGTTATTTTTAAGTCATTAATGGTTTGCATAAGGTCGGTCACAATACGTAATACAATCTCTTGTACACGTGGATTTACTTGTTCAGGGAAGTCGATTTTGCCTTTGATAAACTGAGTGGCTAATGCTTCAATTTGCTTGCGTTCCATGTCTCTCTCCTTGTTGAGGACTGTTTTATTAAGGGGTAACTACAGTGAGTATTCTTACTCACCTTTTATAGATTCTGATTACAGATTTAATGCCTTGATTTAGCTGTCATCACTACGAACAGATGATGGGTGACGCAATAACGGTGTCACTTCAACCTTCATGTACGGATAAAGTGGTAATGACATCATAATATCGTGTAGCTCTTCATTACTCTCAACATCAAAGATACTGAAGTTAGAATACTGACCTGCTATACGCCAAATATGACGCCATTTACCTTGCTCTTGCAGCTTCTGTGACAGTGCTTTCTCAGCTTGTTTAAGTTCACTGACCTTATCAGCATTCATATCTGTCGGTAACAATACATCCATTTTGACGTGATATAACATAATTATGTCCTTATATTTATGGTTAGTCATATGGCTGATATTTGGTCTACATCAGCATTTATTTTACGGAGCTTTTGGCAGAGCACTATCAAGCCCCAGCGTGAGAGTCGCTTACGTAAGTTCCTAACGATATAGGATTTGAGGATGATAAATCTGCTTGTCTGGCATAGTGATATACTTTGTCGCTATCTACCTCGATACCTAGGCCAGCACCGGTTGGAATAATTAAACCAAAATTTTGATAATCAAGCGGTTGAGCTAAAATATCCTCTGTTAGTAGCAACGGGCCAAAAAGCTCCGTGTCAAAGTTCAGACTAGAATAAGTAGAGAACACATGCGCTGATGCAGCAGTACCAATGGGTCCTTCTAGCATCGTCCCGCCATA
Organism: Psychrobacter sp. H7-1; assembly: GCF_904846585.1. Taxonomy (NCBI): domain Bacteria; kingdom Pseudomonadati; phylum Pseudomonadota; class Gammaproteobacteria; order Moraxellales; family Moraxellaceae; genus Psychrobacter; species Psychrobacter sp. H7-1. The sequence continues at coordinate 19,225 of NZ_CAJHBH010000017.1, read as the reverse complement.
AAGCTCGATACCTGCTAGATGTGCCATTTGTCCGATAAGGCAGGCGGCTTTTAATCCACCAGCTTGATTGATTTTTACAGCAAAGACATCAGCACAATGATCCGCTGCCAATTGAAACGCATTATGTGGATCTTGCACGACTTCGTCAGCCATAATAGCCACGTCAAAGTGCTCAGTTAAACGCTTCAGCGCTGATGTATTACGCATCGATACTGGCTGCTCGATTAAGTCAACACCGCCACTCTGTAATAAATTTATACCTTTAATAGCTTCAAGCTCTGTCCATGCTTGATTGACATCAACGGTGATGCGGCAATCAGGTAAAGCTTGTTTAATAGCTAACACATGGGCGACATCATCAAGGATAGGGTTGCTGCCTATTTTTAATTTAAAAATCCGATGCTTTCTCTGTTCAATCATCTGATGAGCTTCAGCGATATCGGTATCAGTATTTCCGCTAGCAAGCGTCCATGCCACTTCGATACGATCACGGACGCGACCACCGATGAGCTCGCTGATAGGTAGATTGAGTCTTTTGCCTTCGATGTCGAGTAGAGCAGTTTCAATCGCGCATTTTGCAAAACGATTGCCGCTGATGTGGGTATTCAATAGCTGCATTGCTTTTGCTGTGCTTGTAGGCTTTTCTTTCATCAAGAGAGGGGTAAAGTAAGTATCGATATTAATTTTGATACTATGAGGACTTTCTTCAGCATAACTTAAGCCGCCAATCGTCGTTGCTTCGCCCCAACCTTCGTAGCCATCTTCGGTTTGGATATGCACCAGAACCAATACTTGTTCATTCATCACGGTACAAGCCAGTTTATGCGCTCGAATAGTAGGTATTGGTACTAGTAAAGTATTAATTGAACGAATCATATCTATCCTTAGTATAAAATTTTGGCTTCCTTATGCTTAATAAGAACTATAGGTGTTAAATATCGACATGTCTAAGACCTATTTAGTCTTTTTTTAATACTTTTTAGGTATTTTGTCGGAAGGTAGGTGGTATGTTATGTTCTTTAGGTATGGATATTTTGTATATGAAGTAGGTGATAGATAAAAGGGAAGAAATTAGAACGACTTAGGATAGAAACAATAGGAAGTCAATCAAGGAAGAATAATGGAACTCAGGCATTTACGCTATTTCATAGCTGTGGCAGAAGAAAAAAGCTTCAATAAAGCAGCTGCTCGTTTATACATCTCGCAGCCACCACTTAGCCGGCAGATAAAACAGTTGGAAGAAGAGATTGGCGTTACGCTTATCGATAGGGAGAACCGTCCCTTGAAACTCACTGAGGCTGGCGAGTTTTTTTATGATCATGCTATTCAAATTTTAAAAAAATCAGACGATCTGCGTACTATGACTATTCGTAAGGGAAATTTTGATAATTCGCTCTCAATAGGCTTTGTATCATCTATATTGTATGGCATATTGCCGAGAGTAATATCCCGTTTCAGAGAAGTTCATCCGAATATCGAAGTTAAATTGTATGAGCTAAACTCTTGGCAACAAACGCAAGCATTGACAGAAGGTAAGATAGATGTAGGTTTTGGCAGGTTGTTATTTGAAGATGCTTCTATTAGGCGAATGGTGCTTAGAGAGGAAGATTTAGTAGTTGCTGTTCCTATCGAGCATCCATTATCAAAAGAAAAACGCGACAGTTTAAGCTTGATCGATTTAACAAATGAAAACCTCTTACTTTATCCAACAGCACCGAGGCCGAGTTTCATTGATTACGTATTAGAACTATTTGAAAATCGTAATTTGAAGGCGAATTATTTTATGGAAGTGCGTGAATTGCATATTGCCCTAGGGTTAGTAGCAGCAGGAGAAGGGTTCACTATCGTACCAAAGACACTTGAGCATTTACGTCATCAAGAGATAACCTATATACCATTTGAAGAGGGGATATTGACTTCGCCAATCGTGATGAGTGTCAGGCATTTCGATAAGTCTGAATTACTGGAAACGTTATTAGATGTTACTTATCAAATTTATGACGAAGAATGCTTCATATATAAGCGTGAGAAGATTTGAAAATATCTCAAATCTCAAGACTCTTAATTATAGTTAAACTCTGATATTAAGCACATCACCTAAGTAAAGTACTCAATGAAAAAGGTCGCTAAGACTATGCATAATATAGTGTTTGCAGCTTTTTTTACTTCTTAGATTAACACGTGAAGTGCAATATCAAAGAGTAGGTGAAAAGGAGGCCTAGATGCGCTAGCATCAAAGTCTTTATCCACCGACCAAAGTGAGATTGCAACCATGAGCTATACACATCTAAGCCTAGGGGATCGATATCAGATTTCTGCTCTTAAAGGGCACAACATAGTATTAAATTTATAGCAGGGGCGCCATATCAAGAGAGCTTAGACGCAATAAAAGCCTACGAGGGTACAGAGCAAAGCATGCAGACAACACAGCTAAAGCGAGGTGAGCAAATAATGCCTTCACCATCATTTTAAACGTCTGGGACTAGGTGGTGACTAAGCTTAAGTTGCAGTGGAGTCCTGAGCAAATAGCAGGCGTTCATAGTGGAGTCAGTCACATGAGTATCTATCGTTACTTATGGACTGATAAGAGGCAAGGCGGCACGCTATGGCAATATTTAAGACGCAAAGCCAAACCCTATCGTCAAAGTCTTACCACTGAGACTCGTGGGCGTATTAATGACAGGGTATCAATTCATGAGCGCTCTCATGTGGTAAAAGAGCGATCCCGGATCGGTGATTGGGAAGCCGACACCATCATTGGTCAAAACCACAAGCAAGCTATCGTGACAGTAGTAGAGCGAAAAACAGGCTTGGTTAAGATGAAACGAGTGACTAAAAAAAGTGCTCATCTGGTCGCGGATGCGATGGTAATTATGCTGACGCCAGTGAGACTACACGTTAAGACGATTACGTCCGACAATGGCAAGGAATTTGCGGATCATAAAGCCATCAAGCAAAGACTCTATAGTGGGTTCTACTTTGCTGATGCTTATTCCTCATGGCAACGAGGAACAAACGAAAATACCAATGGCTTGATTAGAGAGTACTTGCCTAAAGGATGTGACTTTAGACAAGTATCTGATGATGAGGTTCAAAACATCGAAGACAGGTTAAACAACAGGCCAAGAAAACGTTTGGGGTTTAAAACGCCAAACCAGGTGTTTTATTCCATTAATTAGCGTTGGACTTGGTGTGTTAATCTAGGGGAGTAAAAATCAGTCATACTTTATATTCCTGATATTCCTATGACCGCAATAGTGAAGTAGTTTGCATCTGGCAAATTTCAAGCTAGGACTTGTCTTCATTTCAGAAATGGCGATAAAAATGAGATAAATTGCCGTCAAACAAGAAAAATAGCGTAGATAATATCGGGATATTAACAAGCTATTTGACGATGTTTGGCAAAATTTAGCCATTTTTTGCCCATTTAGATGACTATCGAGTGAATTGAAGACACGCCCTAGTCTACAAAATAAACTTTCTTTATTGTTAGGTTCACTTAAAGCGGCTCTAATTCCAAGCAATATACTCTCGCTGCTTCACTGCTCCAATTAACATGCGAACATTGTGCTATACAGTCTCAAGGGCGTAGTTCTGTGTTTTCGTATTCTCTCAGAATATCAAGTCTTCTACAATCTGTGAGCGGTTCATACAGCATATATCAAAGACTTAGCTTCAATCAAAAACATTGCACACTTAGTCAAAAATACTGCAGCTGCAGTCATTTTATCTCCTAGAGTATTGTCTATAGTTGAATGACGACACTTATCTATTTAGCTATAGAAATGTTGTCGGAATGATACTCTTTTACAGGACGTAAAAGACATAGCGTGGCTACTGTCATCGAATTAAAAGTCTTGGCTACTAATTGTGTTTAGCCGATAAACAATTATGACGACGGTACAACCAATAGATTATCTCAAGGAGTGTGATATGGCGGGTGTAATACAACCAAAAAATAAAGAGCACGATATTTCTGCTCTTTCCTCTGATCCTAACCAAGAGTTGGTGGCAAACGAAGATCGAGCCACTAAAGGTTCTTTAACCATGGCATGGTGGGGCGTTTGTAGCGCCATGTTCTATTTAGTCATTGGTATTGCGATGGCAGAAAATTATGGGACCAAAAACGCTATTATTGGCTTACTAATAAGCTGCGTTGCTTACGGAATCATAAATGGAATTATTACTCGCTACGCCATTCGCACAGGCATGTCTGTAGCCTTGTTTTCTCGAGTATTATTCGGTCATAAAGGAGCCGCTTTAGCTACACTCATATTTTTTGCCACGGCTATGTATTACGCAGTATTTGAAGGCTCTGTCATTGCTGTTACCTTTAGTCAAACGTATCCATCTGTCCCTTACTGGATCGCAGCTTTAATAGTCGTGGCTTATAGTGTGCCTATGATTATGGGAGGTGTGCAAAATTGGTTAGACAAACTAAATGGCATACTCTTGCCATTTTATATTATAGGACTCATCGCGGCGGTAGTATAACCTTGTATCTTGAATAACCGCTTAATACTGCCAACGAAAGTTGATAAAATAAAGTAATTATTCATGAGCATTGAGAGTATGAGTATAACCTTAGTGCCTAGACACTGTGTAAGAGATTATGCCCAATGCTCATCCCATCATCTTCATATTCTGAATGGTATCCAAGTGCCTCGCCATCTACCAAGGTGTCATGAGTGACACTGCATAGACAAGGGAAGACAATAAGATGACACACTATATCGGCATAGACGTCAGTAAAAACAAGCTAGATATCGCCTGGCTCAAAGCCACTGATAATCTCAAATTTAAAACCAAAGTCTTTAAAAATGATTACAGTGACTACGCTGCTCTTATCAACTGGCTCATTGCTAACATCACTGACGACTTAAGTAATATTCACATCACGGTCGAGGCCACAGGAGTCTATCACGAGAACATCGCCTACTACCTATTTGATAAAGGTCTTAACGTCAGTATTATCAATCCTGCTTATATCAAAAGCTATGCTGCTAGTTTAGGAAGTCGCAACAAGACGGATAAAAAAGACAGTATGTTATTAGCCCGCTACACCTATAGTGCTAAGCCTAAATTATGGACACCGCCGCCAGCAGAGGCGCGTCACCTCAAGTCATTATTGTCGCGCTTAGACGCACTACAAGAAGACTTACAACGTGAGCTGAATCGATTGGAAAAAGCGCAGGCCACAGACACCGCTCCTATCGTTAAAGCTTCTATTGAGCATATGATAGCCTCTTTGCAAGCCGCTATTGTTAAGCTCAATGGTGATATTGATGACCATATCGATCATCATCACAATTTAAAGCAAGATCAGACTCTACTACAAACTATTAAAGGCGTCGGCCCTGTTGTCTCAAAGCAGATGGTGTCGCTGATGCATAATAAGCAGTTTAGTCAAGCGTCACAAATGGCCGCCTTTTTAGGCTTAGTTCCCAAACATAGTGAATCAGGGCTATTTAAAGGCAAGTCTCGCTTAGCAAAGAATGGCTCAAGTGATATCAGAGCCAAACTGTATATGCCAGCGCTAGTCGCCATTAAGCATAATCCTGATATTAAGGCGCAGTATGAGCGACTGCTTGCTAATGGTAAGTGCAAAATGCAGGCTGTCTGTGCAGCGATGCGCAAGCTTGTGCATATCTGTTTCGGTGTGATTAAACATCAGCAGTCTTACCAAGCAAAAGTTGAGCTAATTAGTGCTTGATTTGGCTTTTTTAAGATGGTATCTCTTATAGGCTGTCCAATTTTATTATGCCACTACAAACAGATCTGCTTGTAAAGCTTATATTTATGTAAATATTCCTTGGCAGTTTGAATAAGTGGTATTAATCCTATTTGCCAGTGAATGATAACCTGATATTTTAGCATGGGTTATTTTCTTTCTTCCATTAAACTTGTTTATTATAAGGTATAAATCGTTCCAATTTCATTCATCAATTTACTTCTTCGGATTGCATAGATAAGGTTAGATGTTCTCCTGCTGCTTGAACAATTGGAAACAAGTTAGATTTAACATCAGCAGAGGCTAGATTAACGGGAACGACTAGGCTAATACTACCTATAACTTGCTTGTCATCGAAAATGGGTGCAGAAATACCACAGGCTGATTCACCTAACTCGCCTTGGGTTGAAACCACTCGACTATTACGTAGAATGCGTAGTTGTTTTTTTACTTCATTCCATTCAGAGCCTAAACCAAATTGTTTGAATTGCTCAGAATATTTATTGTAATACCTTTTCACTTGGCGTATTGGAAGATGGGCAAGTACCACTTTTGAAGCTGAACCTTGATATAACGGTCTTGGAAGCCCTCTTTCATAGCTGATTTCATACTCAGCGCGGGTGATAAACTCCTCGTGTACACACATCACTTGGCCACGAAAATAGCGGCAGAGAATCGCCATACTTTTAGATGGGGCACTTTTGAGCATTGTTTGCATAACCTGCTTTGCGGTGCCTATCATGGGATCATCCATTCGCATTCTGCGATCTAGCTCAATAATTGCTGGACCTAAAACATACCTGCCTGACGAAATAGCAACTATGAAACCTTCGGAAGAAAGCGAGCGAAAATATCGATAAGTGTGGCTAGTTGATAGCTGCATATATTCTGCGGCTTCTTCGACAGACCAAGCACTTTTTTCCTCATGAGCAAATAGGCCTAGAAGTATAAGTAGGCGGTCTTGAGAGCTTTTTTTCTTCATTATATTATCACCATTTACACAATTATTTAACTTTTACAATTTTCTATTCTTGCGTAGTTGTAATCGACGACCCTATTAACCATTCATATTTTAGGGGCTGTCCTAGATAAGTAAAATAATCTAGGATAGTCATATGATAAAGAGTAGACCTCTTGCAAAAGTAGCTTCAAATCTCAAAGTATACAACTGAACCCTAAATACTTAAAAGATATGCCAAACATAGCCAAACTACTTGAACAGAATGATGCAGGTTTTAAACGTTATACCGGCATTCACAAAGCCACTTTTGAGCAAATACTAGAAGCCATGCAAGAGCATGAAGCTTCCAAGACCAAATCAGGTCGTCCAAGTGATCTTAGCTTAAAGGCGCAGATTTTACTAGCACTGACCTATTGGCGTGAATACCGAACCCTTTATCATATCGGGATGGACTTTAACGTTCATGAGTCCTTGTTTTTACAACAACAATACACGATAGCTATCAAACCCCGATATTAATAACGTCACCTAAGAAAAGCAAGTTTCATACCTAAGTCTTCTATACTATATAAACAATAGCATTTAGGGTCTTTTCGAGTCATCAAATTAAAATAAATACATGGTAATAGAGAGGTTAATGATATTTCGGATACCACAATATTAGGGTGTTTACCATCCAATAAGTTATAGTTTAGATTAATATTTGGTCTACTTTAGCATTGAATAATGCTTCGCTATCGATATTAATTTCAAAATAACCCTTCATAAAAATTCTCTAAAATTATGATCTTCTAAGTTAATGTCTACGGTTTCTTCGGCACAGTTCGCTTATCCATATATTGTGAATACTTTTATCTTCAGGGCATGGGGTAAAGTTTATCATGATATAAGAGCCAACCCCATGACAGTTCAAGCTCTAGGAAGGTTCGCCTTTACCATGGATCCATATTATTCCACGCATAAACATAACCAAGGACCTCTAAGCTATCTATTTTCGTTCTTGATATTTTTTCATCTGGATATTCTTTGTTCTTACATTGTAGTAGCAGGCCACCATCAGATTGACTAAATAATGCTCTTACCCCGTAAAAGCTATCCCTTCTTATTAAATAAAATTTGCCATTTTTTATAGTCCGTTTAGTTAAATCTATCGAACACTGTGCACCAATAGTGATTATCGGATGCATACTATCGTCTTCTTGATTATAGAATAGAGTCTTTCCTAAGTTGGTGTTCGTCTGTTCAGCAGTTTCAGACTGTGACCTTAATGATTGTTCTACATATTTAAAATTTTCTATAAAAATACTTAAATTGGGATATTTCTTTATCTGTTCTAAGGTCGACCTATTTTGAATAAAATCATCCGCTCTTTTCTCCCATTCTAGCCACTCTTCATACTCTTCAATTTCACGCTCTTGTTCAGCAGAAGGCTCATATCGTTTTTCAAACTCTTCATGCTCACTAAAAATCTTATTCTCAAACTCTTCTTTTAAAAATCTAATACTATATGGAAGTCTAGGTTCTAAACCCAGCTCTGTAATGTAATGATCCCTCATACTTTCTTCGTAAGCGTTCATATAGTCCATAGCGTCGTCAATATCTTCATAAGAACTATAAGGATATTCACCATTCAATAACCAATATTCTGATTCACCTGGAACTTCTGAAAGGCGGAGTAGATATTCGCCACTTGGTTTGGCTTTACCGGCCAACCATTTCAAAATACTTCCTTTAGAAACTCCCGTAGTTTTGACAAACCCTGATATTTAGTGTGTCACCTAAGTAAAATACTAAATAGAAAAAGGAAGATAGCCCTATATTTTATATAGGGTCAGCTTCCTTTTTTATTGTTCATGAAATATAGTCACAGTTTAATACAGATATGTTTAATAATATTCTCAGCACCCAGTTAGTGTAGGAGTTAGCACCTAATAAACTATTTTTACTATGGAGGGTCGGGTGCGTTATAATCTCAAGAATTCTGGTAAACCTCTATTTATCTTAGACTTATTCTGTAAGCCCTATTCAATAATAAGACCCTCCTATGACAACACAAAACTTCTCTCAAACCGCCGCTTTCATCTGGTCTGTCGCTGATCTATTGAGAGGTGACTTTAAGCAATCGCAATACGGCCGCATCATCTTGCCATTTACGCTACTGCGCCGCTTAGAGTGTGTATTAGCTGACCATAAAGAAGCGGTCGTCGAGAAGTATGCCACTATCAAAGACCAAGGTATGCAGGAGGACATGATAGAAAAGCAGCTTACCCGTATCAGTAAGCATGCTTTTTATAATATATCTCCTATGGATTTAAGTAAGCTAGGTCAAAGCGATATCAAGGATAATTTAAACACTTATATTCAGTCATTCTCAAAAGACGCGCGTGAGATATTCGAGCATTTTAAGTTTGAAGAGTTTATCGGTCAGCTAGCAGACGCCAACTTACTTTATAAAGTCGTCCAAAAATTTGCCAATACAGATCTAAGCCCTGAGGCGATTTCTAACCACGATATGGGCTTTGTGTTTGAAGAGCTGATCCGCCGCTTTGCCGAAAGCTCAAACGAGACCGCAGGGGAGCATTTTACCCCTCGTGACATCGTGCGCTTAACGACTTCTTTAGTTTTTATGGAAGATGACGCGGCGCTGACCGAAGACGGTATTATTCGTACTATTTACGATCCGACAGCGGGTACGGGCGGCTTTCTGTCTTCTGGTATGGAATACGTGCTAGAGCTAAACCCTGATGCGCGTATGAGCGCCTTTGGTCAAGAGCTAAATCCTGAATCCTATGCTATCTGTAAAGCTGATATGCTCATTAAAGGACAAGACGTTAGCCGTATCAAGCTGGGCAATACCTTATCCAATGATCAGCTAGCAACTGAGCAGTTCGACTATATGTTATCTAATCCACCGTTCGGTGTGGACTGGAAAAAGATAGCTGGCGAGATCAATGATGAGCATGAGCAAAAAGGCTTTGATGGTCGCTTTGGGGCGGGCTTGCCACGCGTGTCTGATGGATCGCTATTATTCTTAATGCACTTACTGAGCAAGATGCAGAACACGACTGCCAACAGTGAGCAGAGCCGTGCCAATGAGCACCAAGGTAGTCGCATTGGTATCATCTTAAATGGTTCACCGTTATTTACGGGCGGCGCAGGGAGCGGCGAAAGTGAGATTCGGCGTTATATCCTTGAGGCCGATCTATTAGAAGCTATCATCGCCTTGCCAACCGATATGTTCTATAACACGGGTATCGCGACCTATGTCTGGGTATTAAGCAATAAAAAAGCAGCCGCGCGCCGTGGCAAGGTGCAACTGATCGACGGCAGTAACCTATACAGCAAGATGCGTAAATCACTTGGCTCAAAGCGTAATGAGATGAGCGATGAGGATATCAAGACCATTATCCGTAGCTTTGGTGACTTTGAGGTAGTCGATGCGCGCGTGCTTGATAAGCCTGAAGAGGTGAAGTCTAACCGTGGCCGTCAGTCTGCCAATCCTAAAGCGGAACCTGCCAAGACCTTCGCCAGTAAGATATTTGCCACTCATGAGTTTGGCTATCGCCGTATTACCATTGAGCGCCCGCTACGTCTATCGGCTCAGCTTTCTGACGCCGCCATAGAAACGCTACGCTATGCGCCCAAACCATTTGATATGGTCATGCCAGCGCTGTATGAAGCATTTGGTGGTAACTGGACAACTGATAGCAACAGTAACAGCTACGGTGACTTATCAGCGGTTACGACTGAGGCGCGTGCAATGATTAAGGCGGACTTTAGCGAGCTAAAAGAAAAGCAAATCAAAGACGTGCTTGACTCTAAAGTATGGCGAGATCAGCTTAAGATCATGAATAAAGCTAAAGCCTTGCAAGCGGCTATCGGTGAAAACCAATTCGATGACTTTAATGAGTTTGAAAAAGTGTTTAAGCAAGCGTTAAAAGACGCTGAGATTAGCTTAGACACCAAAGAGAAAAAGCAGCTGATGGATGCTATCACTTGGAAAAACCCTGAAGCAGAACCCGTCATCAAAAAAGCAGTCAAGGTTGCCAATCCGCTCTATGGTGCGTTTACTTATCGTTCCAAACATAGCACCGACCATGCCAGCAAGACCAAAATAGTAGAGTTCCAAACAGATAGCGATCTACGTGATTATGAAAACGTACCGCTTAATCCTGAGGTGACCACCACGGAGCTGATCGAAAGTTACTTCGCCCGTGAAGTACAGCCGCATGTGCCTGATGCGTGGATCAATCCTGATAAGACAGATGCAATCGATAAAGAGATTGGCATTGTGGGCTTTGAGATACCATTTAACCGTCATTTTTATGTGTATGAGCCGCCACGTCCGCTTGCCGATATAGACGCGGATTTGGATGCAGTCAGTAGCGAGATTATGCAGTTATTGGGTGAGGTACATTCATAATGGCTGAATTGGTAATGAAGTATCAGCAGTATGCAGAATATAAGGATTCTGGGGTTGAGTGGTTGGGAGAGATTCCTAGTCATTGGGAAGTTGTACCTATAAAACATCTAGCAATTCTTAATCCAAAAAAATCTGCACTATCTCAAGATTTAATGTCTGATGAATGTAGTTTTGTACCAATGGAAAAGCTTAAATTCAATAGTCTTGTTTTAGATGAAAAAAAAGTCATCAAAGACGTTTATGACGGTTATACCTATTTTGAAAATGAAGATATTCTAGTTGCAAAAGTGACTCCGTGCTTTGAAAATAATAATACTACTATAGCTCAAGACCTTATCAATGGGGTTGGTTTTGGATCGTCTGAAATATTCGTTTTACGAGTTAATGACAAGGTTAATAACCGTTACCTATTCTATCGTTTACTAGAAACCATGTTTATTAGTGTAGCTACAGCTGCTATGACAGGTGCAGGAGGATTGCGGCGTGTTCCTGCTGAAACCATTAATACATATCCGATAGCTGTTCCTGATATTAATGAACAAACTCAAATCGCCAACTTCCTCGACTTTGAGACCGCCCAAATCGATACCCTAATCGAAAAACAGCAAACCCTTATCCAACTGTTAAAAGAAAAGCGCCAAGCCGTGATCAGTCATGCCGTGACCAAAGGCTTAAACTCTGATGCCCCGATGAAAGATTCAGGCGTCGAATGGCTTGGGGAAGTGCCTGAGCATTGGAACGTGTTAGCTATTTCAAAATTAACGCAAAAAATTACTAATGGTTATGTAGGACCTACAAGGGACATACTTGTAAAACAAGGTGTTCCTTATGTTCAAGCTACTCATATAAAGCGTGGCAATATAAATTTTGATGATGCATATTTTGTGACAGATAGTTGGAGTAAGAAACATTCGAAATCAATACTAAAAAAAGGGGATGTTCTTGTTGTGCAAACTGGTGCAGGTACTGGGGATATAGGTTTAGTAACAGAAAAGGAAGAAGATTATAACTGTCATGCACTAATTATTTTGCAACCAAAAACTGATTTAATTTTAGGTAGTTATTTATCTTTAATTCTTCAATCCTCTTATGGCTATTCAGCTTTATACTCGATAAGAACAGGTGGTATGCATCCTCATTTAAATTGTGGAGAAGTTAGGTACGTAAAAGTACCAACGCCTACTATTGATGAACAGCAAAAAATAGTTGAGTATATCGAGGGTATGAAGAGTAAGTTTGATGAGTTAACTAGAAGTGCACAGCAAGCCATCCAACTCATGCAAGAACGCCGCACCGCCTTAATATCCGCCGCCGTCACAGGCAAGATTGATGTGAGGGGCTGGCAAGCGCCTGAGTAGCTGTAAATAGAGATTAAGCGCATATTGCGTTTGATAAACAAGAAAATCAATAAAAGGAGTTATATGATGAAAGCAGTTACCGTAGCAGCTCTATTGGCATCAATGGCCGTGACCACCATCGCCCAAGCACAGACCTATAAATGGGAAGATGATTTTTGCAGTATGAAAGGTGACTTTGATAGTAAAAAATATACCGCTAAGCAAATCGAAAACTCATATTTTGTGCTAGAGAGCTTAACCAGATCAAATCTAGAAAGCTTTTTTCCACCGATGGATATTGATGCACTAGACAAGTTATCGATGAAAGACTTAGATAAGCTTACTGAAGAATATATAAAAGTTAAGAATAATATTGAACGACTTGATGTGGTGCCTGAAGCAAAAGGTTATAAGCAAGAGTTGGTCAAATCTATTGACGGCGAATATAAACAAAATAAATTGACGATTTTGGGATATCTGAATCCCAGTGAGGCACTCAAGCAAAGCCCGCAAATGTGTAAAACTTATATTGAGCCGTTATTAAAGAATGAAACGGCTGTGCAAAATAGATGGAAGCAGTTTGTTGAAGAGCAAATTCAAAAACAAGCAGATATCACAGACGATGGTGGTAAGTATTACCGCAGTTTGGCTACCAAGCGCTATCAGGAAGAAAAAGCCAGCAACCCTACTAAGTACGCCAAGATAAACTTAGTGACTTTTGGCTTTGGTAATTGCGTCAATGATCAGGTCTATCATGCCGACTCTGATGAAGTGTTTAGTAATCAGCAAAAGCTCAATAAAACCTTGTTTGGTAAAAGCTTTAAGCAGATGTGCGATGAGCCGTAAAACTTGGATTACGTTTTTTAATGAAGCCGAATAAACCGCCCAACTCGTGCAAGTATGCCGCACCGCTCTAATATCTGCTGCTGTTACGGGTGAGATTGATGTGAGGGGGTGGGTTGTGCCTGACAATATCTAATACCAATATAAAGTAAAGAAAAGTTTAAGATATACTTCTATTAGGATGTTTTTATTAAATTACAGGTTTTTCAAATGACTAGTTTTGAAGATGGCAGTGACTCAAGATATATAGGCGTCGGTGGTGATTTTGCTAATGTATTAGATCATAACGACTATTTGGCTTTGATTAATTCAACAGACACAGCTGGAGTCGTTTTAAGAGCACATTTAATTTTAGAAGATTTTCTTAATATTTGGTGTTCCAAAACATCAGGAAGTGAAGATCTATTTAAAGGCCCTTTTATTGGTTTTAGATCTAAGTTGTCTATAGCTCAGAACCTAGGGTTAGATAGTAAGATTTTTGAAGTATTAGATAGGTTTAATAAGATCAGAAATAGTTATTCGCATAATAGAAAATATACTTTAGAACAAAGTCGTCTAGATGCATTGATTTTATTGGTAGATGACTTACATATATCTGAGAAGCTGTTACCTTGTAAAGACTTCTCTATTTACATTGGAGGAACTGACACAACAAGTGGTAGAAACATAGAAAGAAATTATAAATATGAAGATGCTGATTTAAATAAAAAGATAATTATAGTTTTTATGGTTCTAGTTCTTAACTTACTTAGTTGGATGCAGTCAGAGTTTGAACGTAAAGGTATTAACTATACTATTATTTCGGATTTTCTTGGAAAATAAAGTATCAGAATGAGTAATTGGAATAAAGCTGATTATCGAGTAATAACTTAATTCTCCTGATTATAATAAGAAAAAACTATGACCGACACTACCTACGAATCTGTCTTTCAAGCCGATATCGTCACTCAGATGCAAGCGCACGGCTGGCAGCTGGGCAATCCTAGCGGCTATCAGGCAGAGACCGCACTGTATGAGCAAGACGTGCTGGACTTTGTGCAGACCACCCAGCCGCAGGAATGGGAGAAGTTTTGCCGCACCTTTCCTATCGACTCTGAGCGCCACTTTATCGCCGCCTTAGTCAAGCAGCTCAACAAAGCGGACGCGCAAGCTACCGATAGAGCCTCGCGCACTTATGGCACATTAGGCGTATTGCGTCATGGACTCAAGATTCGTAACGCGCGCTTCTCACTTTGCCAGTTCAAGCCTGAGCACAACCTCAATCCTGAGACCATGGCGCGCTATGAAGCCAATATCTGCCGTGTCGTCCCTGAGGTAGTGTATAGCCCGCACATTGTTGCTAATAAAAGCAGTCTTCAAGATAGCACTGATGGCAAAGTCGCTAAGCGCAACCGTATCGATATCGTGCTATTCGTCAATGGCTTGCCTGTCACTACAATGGAGCTAAAGTCAGAGTTTAAGCAAGCGGTACAAAATGCCATTACTCAGTATAAGAAGACCCGCCTGCCAAAAGACCTTGATACTAAGAAACCTGAGCCTCTGCTAACGTTTAAACGTGGCGCATTGGTTCACTTCGCGGTCAGTCAGTATGAAGTCTATATGACGACAAGGCTGGCAGGTAACCGTACCTACTTCTTACCCTTTAACAAAGGCACTAGTGATGGCGGTGCGGGTAATGACGTGCCAGCGGATAGCAGTCGTTATGCCACCGATTACCTATGGAATGAAGTGCTGACGCCTGATAACTTGCTGGCTATCCTTGGGCACTTTATGCACTTGCAGATAGAGGAAGAAGAGGACGCGATCGGGCGCAAGTCCAAAAAAGAGACCATGATGTTTCCGCGCTATCATCAGTGGGACGTGGTGACCAAGCTGGTCGATGCCGCCATTACTGAGGGCGCAGGTCAAAAGTATCTCATTCAGCATAGTGCGGGTTCGGGTAAGTCTAATTCTATCGCATGGACAGCGCATCAGCTCTCCACCTTATACAACAGCGACGGCGATAAGCAGTTTCATTCTGTCATTGTCATTACTGACCGTACGATACTGGATCAACAACTACAAGATACGATCTATCAGTTTGAACATGCCGATGGCGTGGTTGGACGTATTAATAATAAAGAGGGTGAAGGGTCAAAGTCTGAGAAGCTAGCCAGCGCCTTGGTAAACTCACAACCGATTATCATCGTCACTATCCAAACCTTTCCGTTTGTGCTCAAAGCTATTGAAGACTCCGCTGTCTTAAAGTCACGCCGTTATGCCATCATCGCTGATGAGGCGCATTCCTCACAGACAGGTACTACTGCGCGTAAGCTCAAAGAAGTGTTAGTGTCTGGGGATGACAGTGACAGTAATGATGCAGATAGCGATCAGATGCTCTCTAGTGAAGATATGCTAGATAACGTCATTGCCGCGCGTCGTAACAGTCCTAATCTAAGTTATTACGCTTTTACCGCTACACCTAAGCCAAAAACGATAGAATTGTTTGGAAGGGTGCCTAATCCTGAGTTACCACCGTCAAAACAGAATGTACCTGAGTCTTATCATGTCTACTCGATGCGTCAAGCGATAGAAGAAGGCTTTATCTTAGACGTATTGAAGAACTACACCAACTATAAAGTGGTCTATCAGTTAACCCAAAAGATTGTTGCTGAAGACAAAGAAGTTGATACCCGCCGCGCGACTATCAAGCTTAATAACTGGGTACGCTTGCATGATCATAACATCGCGCAAAAGGTCAAAGTCATCATTGAGCATTTTAATGAAAACGTCAAAGGATTGCTCGGCGGACAGGCCAAAGCAATGGTCGTGACTGGTTCACGTAAAGAGGCAGTACGGTACAAGCTTGCCTTTGATCGCTATATTGCTGATCACGGCTATAAAGGTATTAACGCTATGGTAGCGTTTTCGGGTGAGGTTAGCTTTAACACTGACGATCCTGATAGTAGCGACTTAATTGATCAAAAGTTCAATGAGCATAATATGAACCCTAATCTTAAAGGGCGTGACATGCGCAAAGCCTTTGATAGTGATGATTATCAAGTGATGCTAGTGGCTAATAAATTTCAAACAGGGTTTGATCAGCCCAAATTATGCGCCATGTACGTGGATAAAAAGCTTGGCGGCGTAGACTGTGTGCAGACGCTCTCACGTTTAAACCGTACATATGCTGGCAAGTCAGTGAGTGGTACGTTTGTGCTCGACTTCTTTAACGATCCAGAAGATATATTGGAAGCATTTCAGCCATATTATAAAAACGCTACCTTAGACGACGTGTCTGATCCTGACAGTGTGTTTGATCTGTACGAGAAGCTATGTGCTGGCGGTATATTTGAGTGGTCGAAGGTAGAGCAGTTTGCTATCGCCTTTTATGCCAAAAATAAATCAGGTGCCGCTGTTAGCAATATCTGCAAGCCTGCCGTTGAGCGTTGGCAAAAGCGCTATAAGAATGCACGCGAGCAGGCCGCCAACGCCAAGATGCTACTAGAACGCAGCAAGGCTACGGGAGATGAGGTGCTGATTGCTAACGCTGAGACCGATTATAAAGGCTATAAGGTGGAGCAAGACGCACTTGAGCTATTTAAGAAGGATCTGACCACTTTCACGCGCCAGTATGAGTTCATGTCGCAAATTGTCGATTATGATGATAAAGCGTTGGAGAAGCTGAGTTTGTATGCTCGTCACCTGCAACCTATGCTACGCGAAAAGCTAGATGATGACGACGACGTTGATCTTAGTAATATTGTTATGAGTCACTACCGCTTATCTAAACTTCTTCAACAAGATTTAAAGCTGCAAGAAGAGAGTATTGATCTAAAATCAGGCAGCGGCGGCGGCGGTAGAGCGAGGGACAAGGAAGAGGATTTGTTATCGCAAATTGTGGCGCGGCTTAATGAGATGTTTGATACGGAAAATCTAACCGATAGCGATATGCTCAACTATTCGCAAACGATATGGGATAAGATTAAAGAGAACGATATCGTCATGCAGCAGATTGCTAATAATCCAGCGGATAAGATTATGTTAGGTGATTATCCAGATGCCACGCTAGACGCTATCTTTGATAGCCAAGAAGCGTATCAGGAGATCACTAAGCAGTTGTTGTCTGATTCTAATCGCTTAGCGCAGTTTACGCGGTTCTTATTGGATAACAAATTGAGTGCTTAATAAAGATAAGCTTTAAATTATGCTTGATTAACTAAGAAAGTATGAAAATACACAAAAAGGTAATGCTAGCTTAAAAGTCAAAATAATTAAGGATCAATATGGCTTTTATTTGCATAAAAAATGATGAAAAAATCTATAGTTTTATATATAGTTTAAAAGATTGGATAGCTTTAAAAGAAGATAAAGCGTCCAGTTTCAATATGGCTTGCTGTGGTAATCAGGCAATACTAAAGACAAGTAAGCTAGGTACGCAGTTCTTCGCTCATAAGGCAAAACCTAAAGACTCTGACTGCTCGACTGGTGGTGAAACTGCCGAACACATGCATATCAAATATCTTGTTATGAAAGAATTAGATAGAAATGGTTGGAATGTAGAAGTCGAAAAAAGAGGGGTTACCCCTAGTGGTGAGGAATGGATAGCAGATATCTACGCAGAAAAAGGTAAAGCGAAGATTGCCATTGAAGTGCAATGGAGCCCTCAAACTTTTATAGAAACAAAACGCAGACAAGAAAAATATGCTCAATCAGGTGTAAGGTGTGCGTGGTTGCTTAGAAGTGGCTCAATTAAAGATACCAACGCAATTACAGGCGATTATGCTTATAGTACGAAAGACATACCTGTATTCTCTATTTATAAAAATAAGACGCAGGACAATCAAGCTTATATGATTTATAACGTGAATAAGCTAGACAGCAACAGTAGTCAATACAACCACTGTTCATTTAAGCCTATTACGCTACCATTAGAGAATTTTATACAAAGATTGGTTTCACAAGGCCTAGTTTTTATACCTTATGAGCGATTCACCTCTACAAAGTTTAGATTTAAATCCAACGGTATCACTGAGATGACTTTAGGGGTGAGTAAAGACTCTTGCGCTAAATGTGGTTACTCCAATCCGATAATTTCTGAGGTGAGATATAAAGAAGACTATAAAGTACGTTCTAAGAAAATAAAAGATTGTAGCGATAAAGAGCTTAGAATTATTAATACACATTTTTCTAAGCATTATGTTTTTTCACCCATAAAAAAGGTGCGTAGTGAAATACTCAACAAAGTTTTTATAGTCAATACTTGTGTTGAATGTGGTTTTGTCATAGATAGAGATGGTCAATATAGTACCTATTTAAAAAAAATTTTCACTAAGCCGCTTTTTATAAAGCATTTAGGTCTTAATACAGAAAAATTCTATACTTCGAATACAACTCTTAATACAGAATGTGTTTACCGTGTAAACAACAGTTTCAAAATCAAATATAACGAGAGTTTTGAGTTTGGTAAATGGGTTACTAGAGATAGTGAACCAGTTTAATCAGAATAATTGGCATATATGATTGTTTATAAAAAATCATAAAATTTAATTCACTACTGTAGATTTTGCAATAGCTACTATATAGGTTTGACAGCAATCAAACGTAAGCCTTTTGCCATACTGCGTTTTTGCAAACCATACAACACCAACTATCTTGAGCACGCATATATAGGATATCTGCTGGCATCTCTACCGGGCAAGCACTTGTGCAGTACTCACAGAGCACATCATCTAAACAAGCGTAACATTGAGCAATCGTCTCAAACAATAGATTTGAGTTGATTCTATATTTCTGACATAGCATTTGTACATGTTCAAGATAATGAACCGCCCCGGGATTGTCAGAGACTCATTTATCTGAGAGAATACGACAATGAAAACACGAAACTATACCCCCGAAATGAAAGAGCGCGCCGTCCGTATGCTAATTGAAGCTAAAGACGACTACCC
>NZ_CAJHBH010000016.1:0-53664 GCF_904846585.1 Psychrobacter sp. H7-1 | reverse complement strand
TGACAGTAAGCAAAATGAGCTATCTAATCGTTGTTATGACAGTTATGAGGCTATTGTCGATGCCACTTGCTTGGCTTGGAATAATTTGCTTAAACAGCCACAAAGAATTCGGTCGTTAACTGCTCGTGCTTGGGCGCAACTTTAATTGTTGGGTTTGGTATAATTTAAAATTATATTTAAAAACATCCACCTAGCTCACTCAGTATCCCATACCCTACCCTTTGTCCGACGCTATTTACTATCTTAAAATTTACTGTCTTAAAGCGAGCTATTTTAAATTTTGCTATTTGAAATTTTGCTATTTTAAAGACAGTTACTTTAAAGACAGTTATTTAATCGGCTTTAGCTCAAGGTTGACCGCACGCTGTACCGCAGGACGTGTAGAGATTTGCTTCGCCCAGCGCTGTAGATGGGTGTAGCTGTCCACTTGCAAAAATTCTCCAGCGCGCTCATACGACTCATCCAACGCCAAGCGGCCATACCAAGGCCAGATGAGCATATCAGCCACGCTATAGTTGTCCTCGCCATCGCCAATCATATATTCATGGTGGGCTAAGTGCTTATCTAGCAAATCTAATTGTCGTTTGGTCTCCATCGTAAATCTGTCAATGGGATACTGCATCGGATATGGCGCATAGCTAAAGAAATGACCAAAACCGCCGCCCAAATAAGGCGCGCTGCCCATTTGCCACATCACCCAGCTTAGATAGGTGGCGTATTTTTGGGTTTGTGTGTTTTGTGGCTTAAATTTATTAAATTTTTCTGCCAAATACATCAAGATGGCGCCCGATTCAAACAATTTGACAGGATTGTTGGCATCAGAGTAATCGATAAGCGCAGGAATTTTAGAGTTTGGATTAATCTCCACGAAGTCTGAGCCGAATTGATCATTCTCCATAATGTCAATTTTATAGGCATCATACTTAGCCGACTCTATGCCAAGCTCAGCGAGCTCCTCTAACAATATATTTACCTTAATGCCATTGGGTGTGTTCAGCGAATACAGCTGTAGAGGATTGTCGCCTTTGGGTAGAGTTTGCTGATGACGGGCGCCTGCTGTGGGCTTGTTGGTATTGGCAAACTTGCCGCCATTGCCCTCTACCGGCTGCCACACTTTAGGGGGCACATAATCTGTATTGGTATCATTTAAGGTGTTATTTAAGGTATTGTTTGAGCTCATGATAAGTCCTTTTTTTATTAACGTGTTATTGAGGCGTTATGGGCTTTATATGTTTTGATTTAGCCTATCATAAACAATTTTTTGGTTAAGTTCAGTTACAGATTAATTGACAGCCCATTACTAACATTAACACTAAATAGTTCGTGCGGCGGCCGTGGTACTATAGATAACTTTATTTTCTTAGTTAAACCTAATTTTTTAGGTCGTCTTATGCCCAATAATTCTAATAATCAAGAAATCACTAACACCACCGCCACTTCATTGGCATCAGATTTACAGCCCAAATTCACTTTATCTGCGGTTCAAGCCAAGTTTTTGCCTTATGTTCTTGCTGTCGCTTTGTTTATGCAGATTTTGGATGCGACTATCTTAAACACGGCCCTGCCGGAAATGGCGCTGGCGTTAGGTGAGTCGCCGCTCAAGATGCAGTGGGCTGTGATCAGCTATGCATTAACTTTAGCCATCTTTATCCCAATAAGCGGGTTTATGGCCGACAAGTATGGGACTCGCAAAGTATTCTTAACTGCGATTGTACTGTTTAGCATTGGCTCAATCTTCTGTGCCATGTCCCCTAATCTGGATATCTTGGTCGCCTCTCGCATACTACAAGGTGTGGGCGGAGCAATGATGACACCCGTGGCCCGCTTGATATTGGTCAAGTCCTATCCGCGCAACCAGCTACTGACGGTGATGAACTTTGCCGTTATCCCAGCTTTGATAGCGCCCCTTGTCGGCCCGCTGGTTGGCGGCTATCTGGTGCAATATGCCAGCTGGCACTGGATTTTTTTGATTAATATTCCGATGGGGATACTGGGCTTTATCCTTGGTTTTAAATTGGTACCTGATATCAAAGAAGCCGCTGGCAAGTTGGACTGGTTTGGTTTTGGTCTATTTGCGCTCGCCGCTGGATTATTGACGCTGGCAGTTGAGCTGTTATCCAAGCCAGGAGAGGCCATCCCAGGCTTTGTTCTTATCGCGGCCGCACTTGGCTTATTACTCATGTACGTGCGCCATGCCCGAAAGGCAGGCAACCCTATTTTTCCGCTGTCGTTATTTGATGTTCGAACCTTTAGAATTGGTATAACCGGTAACTTATTTACCCGACTTGGTATCAGTGCTGTGCCCTATTTATTACCGCTATTGTTACAGGTGGCATTTAAATATACCCCATCGCAGGCAGGCTGGTTGTTAACTCCTATTGCTGTCGGCGCCATGGGCATCAAGCCTTGGGTAAGTAAAATCATTCAGCGCTTTAGCTACCGCAAAGTATTGGTCACCAATACCACCATCCTTGGTATTTTGATTATTTTATTGGCGCAGCTAAATGCCTCGATACCTTGGTACTATATTGCACCGCTTTTGGTGATTATGGGGGCATGTAACTCCATGCAGTTTAGCGCCATGAACACCATTACTATCGGTGACCTAGAAGGCAGTCAAACCAGTAGTGGTAATAGCTTAATGGCTGTTAATCAGCAGTTGGCCATTAGTTTTGGTATTGCTTTTGGCGCCACCATATTGAGCGTCTTTAGCGATAGGCTTAACTTTGAGATTGTTAGTGCCTTTCATGCCACCTACTATGTGCTGGGTATTATCACCATCATCTCTGGGCTGTCATTTTTAAGATTAAAACCTGAAGATGGCCGCGGCTTATACTAAGTGATAGCCCATAACGAGTTGTCGATAAAATGATGAAAAACCTTGTCTGTTTAGATCATAAATTTACTTTAAAATCATACTTTTAATAACTTATTCCTAAGGCACTTATAGAATTTAGTAATGAGTGGTTAAAAAGATATAAAAAAATGTTGAATTTACACTGAAATTAGAGTAATTTTTTAATGTAACAATACTGTAATGTTAATTTAATCTGATAAGGACAGGGCCCTATGAGCATGCAAGACGTCATTAAACGTATTGAAGAACGCTACCCACACCAACCGGAGTTTATTCAAGCAGTAAAAGAGGTAGCGAGCACTATTGACGTTGTATATGATCGTGATCCGAACTTCGCGAAATATAAAATTTTTGAGCGTCTGACTGAGCCTGATCGTATTATTAGCTTCCGTGTTAACTGGGAAGATGATGAAGGTAACATTCAAATCAACCGCGGCTGGCGTGTCCAGTTTAGTAATGCTCTAGGTCCCTACAAAGGCGGTATCCGCTTCCATCCCACCGTTAACGAGTCTATCTTAAAATTCTTAGGCTTTGAACAAATCTTCAAAAACGCCCTAACCGGTCTGCCTATGGGCGGTGCAAAGGGTGGCTCAGACTTTGACCCACATGGTAAATCAGACAGCGAAATCCGCCGTTTTTGTTATGCCTTTATGCGTGAGCTGTATCGCTATATTGGTAAAGACATGGACGTACCGGCCGGTGATATTGGGGTTGGTGGCAGAGAAGTCAGCTATATGTTTGCGATGTACAAGAACCTTACCAATGAATACACTGGGGTATTGACCGGTAAAGGTGTTGGCTTTGGGGGCAGCTTATGTCGCTCAGAAGCTACTGGCTATGGGGCCGTTTACTTCCTACAAAACATGCTAAGCGCTCACAACGACAGTATGGAAGGCAAAACGGTACTGGTTTCAGGTGCTGGTAATGTGGCCGTCCATGCCGCCGAAAAAGCCATTGCTTTGGGTGCCAAAGTCATTACTTTATCAGACTCAAAAGGCACGTTGTACGACGAATTTGGTTTTGATCAAGAAAAACTCGATTGGGTAAAACAGCAAAAAGCCAATCGTCAGCCTTTATTTGAGTACCATAGAAGATTCTCAGGCAGTGGCGTATGGCTACCTGGTGAGAAGCCTTGGAAGTTTGATGGCGATATCGCTATTCCTTGCGCCACTCAAAATGAAGTGACCGCTGCTGATGCCGAAGCCATGTACGAGCATGGTGTTCGTTATGTGGTTGAAGGGGCTAATATGCCTCTTGATGCCGAAGCCATTGACGTCGTTCGTGACAAAAAAATGCGTTATGCGCCAGGCAAAGCGGCCAATGCTGGCGGTGTGGCAGTATCTGGTCTTGAGATGTCACAAAACTCCGTACGTCAGTATCGTACGTTTGAAGATGTGGATCAGCAGCTTCAAATCATCATGAAAAATATCCATGATGATGCCGCTCGGGCGTCTGAAGAGTATGGCTATAACTCTGATGATTGTATTGACTACATGTCAGGGGCGAACATTGCCGGCTATATCCGTGTGGCCAATGCCTTAATGGCGTATGGATTACTCAACTAAGCGATTTTCTGCTTATTTAAGTGTTTATTTCATTGTTCAATGATGCACTAGAAAAAGGAGAGCCAAGCGGCTCTCCCTTTTTTTATGACACTATCTTTTTTAAGACCTTATTTAAAAATAGAGACAATCTCCAGCGGCAGCGCTAGAGTCTCTAATAAGACTTTTAGTGGAACGACCCCAAGCTCAGCTTGTGTCTTAAAGCGCTTACTACCTGTAGGATGTATCAGCGCTGTTACCCCCTCGCCGAGTTTAAACCCCATTGAGCTGTGATTATCTAGTGCTGCATACATACCGCCTTGTAAGGATAAGTTGCAGCTATAGTGTGCCGCATCAGTGAGTTTACAGCTGCTGTTAAGCGGTGCAGGTAGGCTGTTTTTGGTGCTATGGGCGCTCTGGATCTCAAAGGCAAGCTGGATTTGAACGCTGTTATCGGGGTATTTATTGATAATTATCGGCTCATGGATGTCTAATTGCTGTCCATTCAGCCTATTTAACCCGTTCAACCTATTCCACCCATTCAGTTGGGTCACTTGATCAAGCGCCTGAGTGCCACTGGATATCAGATAGCTGTATTGGCTACCGATGAGTACTATACCAGGCTGGCGTGCCCCGTCATATACTGGATAGGCCATAGCTAAAATGGTCTCTTCTTGGTCCAGGGAGGCAGCACTCATAGCGTTTGCGGCTCGGCCTGAGTGCTGTTGGCTAAATGGGGCTGAACTACAGCCTGCCATAATAGCGCTGCCTACTATTATCGCACTGATCAGTTTTAACATTTAAGGTAGCCTGTTGTCCTTTACTTTAAAGGGTTCGGAGAACTGCAAGATAACGAAGCCCACAACAGATAAAATGATGGCAATTTCGTATCGGCCCGTGGCCACAGAGATGCCAATAGCGGCCGTGTTCCATAAACTTGCCGCGGTTGCCGTGCCCCTCGCCCCATCTTCTGTCTTAAATATTGCACCACCACCGATAAACCCCATGCCCGTGATGATCGCATACATAATACGCGCCTCGGCATCGCCTTTATAAATGTCCATGCCTACTAGCATAAAGGCACATGAGGCAATAGTGACTAGCGGAAACGTCCTAAGCCCTGCGCCACTGTCCTTCATCTCGCGATTCAAAGCAATGGGCAATGACAATAAAAAAGCAATAAACAGCTTTAATAAATGGTAGCCCATCAACCCGAAGTTAATATCTAAATCCAGCATAAATTACTTCCTTTGTAAATTATCCTAATTCATATTGTCATCTTTTAATACTCAAAGATTGTTTTGATTGACCCGCTGCATCAGCGCTTCTGCACTCTCTACTCGCTCTGAATATCGATCCACCAAATAAGGTGCATGATCGCGTGTCAATAACGTAAATCGTACCAACTCTTCCATCACATCCACAATGCGTAAGTAATATCCAGATGGCTTTATACGCTTGCTAATACTGCCATCGGTGTTTTCAACGTCTTCAAATTCCAAGAAGGCTTTGGGCAGCGAAGATTGGTTGGGTATGGTAATCATCCGCATCCAGCGCCCTAAGATACGTAACTGGTTGACCGTATTAAATGATTGAGAGCCACCATTGACCTGCATCACAGCAAGGGTCTTACCCTGTGTTGGCCGAACTGCGCCCAGCGACAACGGAATCCAATCGATTTGCGCTTTCATTATGCCAGTCATCGCACCGTGACGCTCAGGTGAGCACCACACCATCCCCTCACTCCACTGTACCAACTCACGCAGCTCGCTAACTTTCGGATGAGTGACCTCCTCGCTATCAGGCAAAGGCAGACCAGTTGGGTCAAATATCTTCACCTCTGCACCCATCGCTTGCAGAATACGAGCGCACTCCTCTACCACCAGACGGCTATAAGACACCTCCCCTAATGAGCCATATAACAATACAAACTTTGGCTTATGACTCGACAGCTCTCGCTTGAAGTCATTGATGTGCGGTATATGAAACTGTTCAGGGTCAATGTTGGGTAAATCGTCAAATTTTCGGATTTTGCTCATAAGTGGTGTCCTGTGTGATGGTTGTTTTGTTAATGGTGCTGGATTGGAGGGTTTTTGCTTTTATTTGCTTAGGCTAATTTTTAATATAAAGCCATGTCTATGGGTCATCCGCTCTAATCCAGAGTGGCTCACATTCTTTCATTCTTTGATCAGTTTGATTAGCCAGCCGTGGTGATTAAACGTGATGTACCAAATCAAGCAGCGCCTGTTTGCGCGCCTCAGCTGACAGCTCAGCGCTGGCAATCTGATGTAACTTGGCGACTCTTTGCTCAATGATAGCAATGGTCTTAGCGAAGTTTTGAGCAGTTTTTGTTGCATCTTGCGTATCTTTTGAAGGATCAGACAATCCCCAATGTAGCTTGACCAGATTAGGGATATTACCTAGCCACAGCGGACACTGCTCGCCTGCCGCATTGTCACACACAGTGATTAACACATCCGGCTCAAAGCCTTGCATATACTCCTTATCATCCCAACCATTGCTGGTTAGCCCCTCTACGCTATAGCCTGCCTGCGTTAGATACTCTAAAGTTAAAGGATGTACCTGCCCCACCGGCGCACTTCCTGCACTCTTAGCCACTAATAACTTCTGGTCTGTCTTGCTCTGTGCGCCTTGTTGAGGCTGATATTGATTGGTAATGGCCTCTGATAAGGCACTACGGCAGCGATTGTGGGTGCATATATATAATATTTTTAGGGGCGTCATATCGCTCTCTTAGTCCATTGGTAATGAGTGTTGGTAAAGTAGGGTTTGCGTGTTAATTGCGTGTTGTTGAATAGGCAATGGGTGAATGGCTATGAGTAAATAGTGTTAGAAGTGAGTAGAAATAGGTGTTTTTATTTGCTTAGGCTATTTTATTAGGCCGTTTGGCTAAGGCCATATTACAGCGCTTGTTTAGTGCGCTCTATTCTATTCTTTACTAGCTGCGCCCTATTCTCTACTTACTTGCTACTAGCCATCTACTAGCCATCTACTAACTGATCATAGGCAGCCAAAGCGCCAATGCCATTAAAGTTGCCAGCAATACTGGCACCGTTAGGATAACGCCCACCTTAAAGTAATAACCCCAAGTAATGACCACCTCCTTACTTGCCAGCACATGTAGCCACAACAAGGTTGCCAGTGAGCCGATGGGCGTAATCTTTGGCCCTAAGTCTGAGCCAATGACATTGGCATAGACCATCGCTTGATGTATCTGCTCAGGCTCACTAAAGGTCGATGTATTTACATCAGCAATGGCCAGCGACTGCATCAATACAGTGGGCATGTTATTCATAATCGAGGACAGACCCGCCGACATAAAGCCGGTGCCAATTGTGGCCGCCCACAGCCCCTGCCCGCCCAGAGCATTTAGAGCTTGGGTAAGATAACCGGTTAACCCTTCGTTTTTTAGGCCATAAACCACCAGATACATGCCCAGTGAGAACACCACCACTTGCCAAGGTGCCCCTTTTAATACACTAGATACTGACAGTTTTTTATTGGCCAATGCCGTCAAGATTAACACCAACGCCCCTATGGCTGCGATTAGGCTAATGGGCACGCCTCTAGGCTCTAGTACAAAGAACCCCACCAATAAAGCAGCCAATACCGCCCAGCCAGTAACAAAGGTCGCCTTATCCTTAATGACACTATGCGGACTTGGTAAATTAGCCACCTCATATGTGGCGGGAATGTCTTTTTGATAAAAAAAGTACAGTACCGCAAGTGAGCTTAGTACCGACACCATATTCACCGGCAGCATCACCTGAGCATAACGATCAAAGCTTAAGTTAAAAAAATCTGCCGATACGATATTAACCAGGTTGGATACCACCAGCGGCAAGCTTGCCGTATCCGCAATAAAACCTGCTGCCATGATAAAAGCCAAGGTAGTGGCGGCAGACACCCGCATCTTAAGCAGCATAGCTATCACAATAGGGGTCAAAATTAGCGCTGCGCCATCATTGGCAAACAACGCCGATACCACAGCCCCAAGTAGCACAATAAGCACAAATAATAGCTTGGCATTACCCCCGCCCAGTCGTGCCACATGCAGCGCTATCCATTCAAAAAACCCGGCCTGATCCAGAAGCAGACTGATAATAATAATGGCAATAAACGCAAAGGTGGCATTCCACACGATGTCCCAAACCACAGGGATATCCGCTAAGGAGATTACCCCCATTAATAACGCCGCCAGTGCGCCTAGGCTGGCGCTTACCCCGATACCAAGCCCTTTGGGCTGCCAGATAACCAGCACCAATGTAACCACAAAAATAAGCGCCGCAAGTACCATAACCACTCTCTATTGTGTAGTGAATTAAACAACTATATTTAAACTATATATATTCAAAAATATCGCATAAGCCTGTGCTACTATTTATCAATCAGGGAATCCGCACTAAGAAAGTTCGTACTATTGATAAAGCGATTGATGGCATAACAGCAGGGCATAAAAGCTATAAAATCTAGCGCTAAAATACGCCAACAATGACCACAGATAGCTTGCTTTAATAGATTATCTTTATAGTATAAAACCGAGTATACTATATTCGGTTATGCGGATATAACCCCTGATGTGATAAAACTGCTTAAAGTCTGCATAAAACAGAGGGTCGACTATGGTGTCATCGGTTACATTTTTTAAAGCATTATCAGATCCCACACGCCTAAAGCTCATGTTACAGCTGCGTGAGCAAGACATGCTGTGTGTGTGCCACTTAACTGAACACTTACAGCAGCCGCAGCCGACCATCTCTCGTCATCTAAGTCACCTAAAAAAAGCGGGGCTTGTGACGTGCGAGCGCCGTGGCACTTGGATGTGGTATGCCATTAACCCTGACTTGCCGCAGTGGTGCCAAGACATCATTCATCGCATGCCTCAGATATAAACATCGGTTATAAGCGTCAGATATAAGCACCCATTAATTACTGCTCACAACGCATTAGTCATTGATAATTAAAACACGTCAAACTATAGTGTTTATAGACCCGTTATAAAAAAAAGGATTTTGCCATGACACGCTTTGCGACAGACTCTGCCTTGGATTTGGCGGTGGATACGGCCATCACCCCCGAGCCTGATACAAGCTCTACACCAGCCCCTCATAAGCCTGCCATATTGGCCTGTATCGATGGCTCGAGCGTGACAGAGTCGGTCTGTGACTACGCCGCTTGGTATGCCCGAGAGCTTAAGCTGCCTATTAGCCTGCTACATGTGATTGATGTGCCCAAAAGCTATAGCTATCGTCATGATTTAAGCGGCTCTATTGGCATGGATAGCCGCAATACCTTGCTACAACAGCTTACCCTCCTTGATGAACAAAGCGCGCGCGTGGCCAACCAGCACGGTGAGGCGCTACTACAAGATGCCAAAGCCCATATCTTAATCAATCTCCCCCAAGCCAATGTCTACCGCTATCTGCGCCGTAGTAAGCTGCTTGCCGCCATTCAACACTTCATTGATGACAGCAAAATGATCATCTTAGGACGCCGTGGGCGCGATCATCAAGGCGATCACATGACCATAGGCAGCCAGATTGAGAGCGTGGTACGCGCCGTGGACTGCCCGATATTGATCTGCTCAGATGGCTTTATTACCCCCGACTCTTATATGATAGCTTTCGATGGCAGCGAGACGGCAAAAAAAGCCGTACAAAAAGTATGCGACAATAAAATTGCCAAAAATCTTACCGGCCACATTGTCATGGTCGATAATAAGAACAGCGTGCACGAAAGCGCGTTGTATAAAGCACAAAAACAGCTTAGCGATGCCGGCTTCGAGGTCACAGCCCATTTAATCAGCAGTGAAAAATATGGCGAGGGTGATGTGGTCTCAGCCCTCACAGCCTTTCGTAACCAGCACAACATCAGCATGTTCGTTATCGGTGCCTATGGCCATGCCAAATGGCGGCGCTTCTTCGTCGGTAGCACCACCACCAAGCTTTTGACGAAGACCACAGCGCCTGTGATGTTGCTGCGTTAATATAGCGATGCGGTAACCTCATAAGCGGCGGCGCTACGCTGCTACACATGCCCCATAAAAAAGACCCAGCAATAGCGCTGGGTCTCTTTTTTATTGTCATGGGACAGAATCATGGGACAGAATCATGGTATAGATTCACGGATACCGGATACCAGTACTCGCTCTATTCACGCTATCCGCTCTATTCGTTCTCATAAGCCGTTTAGACCAAATCTAGAAAGTCAGCCACAAACGCGTTGGCAGGCTTGGCGATAAGTGCCTCTGGGGTGCCAATCTGCTCTACCGAGCCATGATTCATTACCACAATCTCATCCGACACATCACGCGCCTCTTCTTGATCGTGGGTCACCATGATACTGGTCACGCCCAGCTCATGATGAATGGTCTTAAGCCAAGTGCGCAGCTCCTTACGCACTTTGGCATCTAACGCCCCAAATGGCTCATCTAACAATAACAGCTTAGGCTCAACGGCTAAGGCACGTGCCAAGGCAATACGCTGACGCTGACCGCCGGATAACTGGTGCGGATACGCATTGGCCAAAGTCGGCAACTGTACCAGCTCAAGCAAGTGCTCTACCCGCTTTTTAATATCGCTGCTGCTTGGGCGCTGATCTTTGGGTAATAGCTTGAGGCCAAAGGCAATATTCTCCGCAATGGTCTTATGACGAAACAGCGCATAGTGCTGAAACATAAAGCCAATATGGCGCTTTTGTACCGGCGTATCCGTCACATCCACCCCATCAAATAAGATACGGCCACTGTCTGAGTACTCAAGACCGGCAATAATACGTAATAAGGTGGTCTTACCGCAGCCTGAGGGGCCCAATAACGTGGTCAGCTTACCGGTTGGTACGCTTAGCGAGATGTTTTCTAGGGCAACAAAATTGCCAAAGCTTTTATGGACGTTTTGAATATCAATGCTCATCTTTACCCTCATTTTTTTAATGTGTATATAGCGGTGCGGCAAGCCTTAGCGTCGTAGTGAACGGTCTATTATGGCTTGGCTTATGACTTAGCTTGTGGCCTAAATGATAACTACGCTGGCTTAGTTTTTGGCATCAGTCGCTTTGGCCGGTTCAGTGGCCGGAATCACCAAAGCGGGCGCGGTAATCGCTTCTCGGTCATTGCCTTTGGCATATTTGCGTGTCTGCAATTTTGACATAATCTGCTGCACAATAAGCGTCAGCAGTGCCAAGGCTGCAAGTAGGCTTGATAAGGCAAAAGCTGCTGTAAAGTTATATTCGTTATAAGCAATCTCAACCAACAACGGCATGGTATTGGTCTCACCGCGGATGTGGCCTGATACCACGCTCACCGCACCAAACTCACCCATCGCGCGAGCATTGGTTAAGATAATGCCGTACAGCAGCGCCCATTTAATATTGGGTAAGGTAATGTGCCAGAACACCTGCCAGCCTGACGCGCCTAAGGTTAATGCTGCCTGCTCTTCACTGTCGCCCTGTGACTGCATCAAAGGAATCAGCTCACGGGCAATAAAGGGAAAGGTCACAAACAAGGTCGCCAACACAATGCCAGGGACCGCAAAGATCACCTGAATGCCCATCGACTCAAGCCAGCCGCCCATGGTCGAATTCAGACCAAACAGCATCACGAACATCAGACCCGCCACAACCGGCGATACCGAAAACGGTAAGTCTAATAAAGTGGTGACCAGCTGCTTACCCTTAAACTTATAACGGGTCACCAGCCAAGCAATGGCCACACCCATCACGATATTCACCGGCAGCACGATGGCCGCAGTCAGTAAGGTCAGCTTAATGGCAGAGACCGCTTCAGGCTCTACAAGCGCGGCCACATACAAGTCCCAGCCGCCTTTAAACGCCTCATAAAACACGGCCAACAACGGGATAACCAGCATCACAATCATAAATATCGAGGCGATACCGATAAATAGCGCCCGCACCCAAGGGGCATCGCGGGTGGCGGCATTGTCTTGATAGTTATACCCATTTGAGATTTGCATATGCTGTCCTAATTATCCGAATGTACTGTATAAAGCAGGCTGAACTTGACTCACAACTTAACCCATAACTTGGCCTAACCTGGCCTATAAATTGGCCTAGGTCGGCTTACTTAGCCCCGACACGGCGAGACAAACGCCACTGTAGTAGGTTGATGGCCAATAAGATGACAAAGGAGATCATGAGCATAAATAACGCCACCGCAGATGCCCCTTGGATATCGAATTGCTCAAGCTTACTGATAATAATCAGCGGTAAAATCTCAGACTGCATCGGGATATTACCAGCAATAAAGATAACCGAGCCATACTCTCCGGTGGCGCGTGCAAACATCATGCCTGCACCCATCAATAAGGCAGGAAACAGCTCTGGCAGTATCACCGTACGAAAGGTGGTCAAGCGATTGGCCCCCAGTACCGCGGCCGCTTCTTCATACTCAACTGACAGCTCCTCTAATACCGGCTGCACAGCACGTACGATAAATGGAAAGCTTACCACCACCAAGGCCAGCCAAATACCAATGGGGGTAAAGGCAACTTGAATACCCACCTTGTCAAAGAACTGACCGATTAAGCCATTGGGCGCATACAAGGTGGCCAGTGAAATACCAGTCACTGCCGTGGGCAAAGCAAAAGGCAGATCCACCAAGGCATTAATCAGCGACTTACCTATGAAGTCATAACGCACCAATACCCACGCCACCAAGGTACCGAACACCATATTGGTCAACATGGCATAAAACGACATCTTCAGTGACAAAATAATCGCAGCCTTCACCTGAGGCTGACTGATGGCCTCGATAAAACCACTTAGCCCCATTTGGGTGGTGGTATAAGCCATCATCGCAAAGGGTAGAATAACCAATAACGATAAGCTCAATACGGTGATACCCATAGACAAGCCAAAACCGGGTAACACGTTGCGCTGACGCAATCGGGTAAGCCAAGAGCGCTTGCGGATAGGAGCTGTCGATGGGGCTGACTGGTTCATGAAGGTCTCACTGCATTGATGAAAATGGGTCATGCTTTTGTATGGTGCTGCTCATGCTAACAGGGCAAGGTTATTAAGTTTAATGATGAATAAGGCTATCGTAGTGAATAAAAGGAATATACTGGGCGGCTACGCTCACCTTAACTGCCGCCCTGAGCCGACTGTTATTAGCACGATAGGCGCCGTTATTTTGCGGCCGCTAAGTCGGTGCTACAGGTGAGGCAGATGGTGCAGTCGCTTATTGCGGCTTATTTTGGCTACTGGCCAACTGATCAAACACCCCGCCCTCAGCGAAGAACTTACTCATAATCTCATCCCAGCTGCCAAATACGTCATTGGCGCGGAAGGTATCCATGGCAGGTAGCTTATCGCTATTGGCTTCAAGAACAGATGCTACGCTTGGGCGTAGATACAGATCGGCAGCCAACTGCTGCGCAGGCGTGCTCCACAGATACTCAAGGTACTCGGCAGCCGGCTCTGTGGTGCCTTTTTTATCAGTGACTGAGGTGACAACGGCCACAGGGTTTTCGGACTGTACTGAGTAGCTTGGATAGACAATCTCCACCTGACCTTTGCCAAACTTATTGGCGGCCAAATTGGCTTCGTTTTCGAAGGTGATAAGCACATCACCGATGTTGCGCTGCACAAAGGTGGTGGTGGCCGCACGTCCGCCATTTTCATAGACTTTGACATTACCCAAAAGCGATTTAACAAATGCCTTGGTCTTGTCCTCATCGTTATTAAAGGCATGTAAGCCGTAGCCATAAGCGCCCAAGAAGCTATAACGGCCACTGCCTGACGCCTTGGGATTGGCAATAATCAGCTCAAGACCAGGCTGGGTTAAGTCATTCCAATCCTTAATCTGCTTTGGGTTGCCCTTACGTACCAAAAACACCGTGGTACTGGTAAAAGGCACCGCATGATTGTCAAAGGCTTCTGCCCAGTTATTGGCCACTAAGCCTTTTTTCTCAAGCAGCGCCACATCTGAGCCTTGGTTCATGGTGACCACATCGGCTTGTAGGCCATTGGCCACTGATAAAGCCTGCTTACTTGAGCCGCCATGCGACTGGCTAATACTGATGGTGCTATCAGGATGCGCCGCCTTATACTGCGCCACAAATAGCGGGTTGTACGCTTTATAAAAGTCACGCGAGATGTCATAAGAGACGTTTAATAACTGCACATTGTGACTGTCCACTGTGCTGACGCTGCCATCGGCATTGGTCTGTTTTTGGCTACCACAGGCAATGAGTCCAAAGGCAAGCGTCGTCATTAGCGCAGCGCTGGCCCATTTTTTTGTGGCAGAAGGTGTAATCTGGGCGCTTAATGCAGCTGTCGTCACAGCAGCAGATCGGCGATAAATATTAAAAGTTGCCATGAAGCGCGTGTCCTTAAAAAAGTGAGTCTGCTTTATAATTAAATAGTGTATTTACAGACAGTTATAAAACCATAAGGTTATGCTATCAGGGCTTTGTTATTATATTTAGTGATAAATATATCTATCTTAATGAAAAATAGGAATATAAAACGGGTGGTTTTTGGGCACAAAAAAGCCCTTTCAAGTCAGGCAATCTTAGATAGATGGCTGGCTTGAAAGGGCTTATAAATAGCGGCTTTTAGAGCGATGCGCTTATTTTGGGGCGTTCACTGCCAATTGATCAAACACACCACCATCACTGAAGTAGGTGTCCATAATCTCATCCCAAGTACCGAATACATCGTTTGGACGGAAGGTTTCGATCGGAGGTAGCTTATCGCTGTTGGCATCAAGAACAGACTGTACGCTAGGACGTAGGTATAAGTCTGCGGCTAACTGCTGCGCCGGCTCGCTCCATAGGTAGTTTAGGTATTCAGTGGCCGCTTCAGTCGTGCCTTTTTTGTCAGTCACTGTGTTGACTACAGCCACAGGGCTTTCTGACTTAATAGAGTATTTAGGATACACGATTTGTACTTGGCCTTTACCAAACTTAGTCGCGGCTAGGTTTGACTCGTTTTCAAAAGTGATAAGCACATCACCGATGTTGCGCTGCATAAAGGTGGTGGTTGCCGCACGGCCGCCATTTTCATAGACTTTGACGTTTTTTAGCACATCTTTAACAAAAGATTTGGTTTTGTCCTCATCTTTATTAAAGGCATGTAGACCATAGCCATAGGCACCTAAGAATGCATAACGGCCGTTACCCGTCACTTTTGGGTTAGCCATAACAATCTCAACACCCGGCTTGGTTAAGTCCTCCCAAGTGGTGATGTTTTTTGGATTGTCTTTACGTACCAAAAATACAATGGTACTGGTAAAAGGTACGGCGTGATCTGGGAAAGCGTCTTCCCAAGTGTCTGCCACAAGGCCTTTTTTCTGTAGTAGCTCAATGTCTGAGCCTTGGTTCATGGTTGCCACATCGGCTTGTAGACCATTGGCCACAGATAAGGCCTGCTTGCTTGAGCCGCCATGCGACTGCTTGATATTGATATTCACCCCAGGATGCTCAGACTTGTAGTGCTCAATGAACATGGGGTTGTAGTCTTTATAGAAGTCGCGCGCCACGTCATAAGAGACGTTTAGTAGCTCGATGTCTTGAGCATCTGTGCTGGCAGCGGCGGTATCACCTGATTTGTCAGCGCCTTCAGTCTCGGTGTTTTTTTGATTGCCACAGGCAGCCAGACCTAAAGCTAGGGTCGCCACTGTGGTAATAGAGGCAAGCTTGGCAGCTTGGGTAAGAGGGGCTTGGCTAAGCTTAAAACTGATCGCCATGGTCTGTGTCCTTTATTAGCAAACTTATAGGATAAAACTTAAGAGCTATCTATTTAGTAATGAGTAACCATAGTAGTCATGAGTCACCATACTTTTAGATACAAAAGTAATTTTAGGGTGCCATGGTAACAAGACGCTGTGATCATGTTTAATGATGATTTTGGCTATCTTAGTGAACAAATAGAATATGCATAAAAAAAATGACTCACCATATCGTAATTAGCCACAATAAATGGGAATAATTTTTGATTCTATGGCATAATCTAATTTATTTATATTGTTAATTATTGTAGTTTTTTGTCACGCTAATTGTTGAGTGAATATCTTGCTTAATTCATCATGTCGATGGCTAGGAGCAATCATATAGCGATCACGTTATATAACAGCCAAGCTTCTGTGCCATGCGGCGTCATTCTTTAGTAGCAAGGATGCTGCTTGTCGCAATTAAGCGCTATATCAGGTAAGGCGGTATGTCTATGAGTTCGATTGTGACCCGTATCAACGGTTTAAAATTCTTGTTATTAGCCACTGTCTGCGCCACATCCTTATCGGGCTGTTATGTGCAGCCTCACTCTCAGTCTGGTCTGGCTGGGCAAACGCACGCCACCCAAATGCAACATAGCGACGAACACCCGCAGATCTCAGGCCGCTACAGCCTACTGCACTCTGGGGCGCATCCTGCCAATCTAACCGTAACTGTCAAAAAAATTGGGCTATTTACCCCAGCCAAAGACATCAAAATCGACATAACCACTGACTCTGCTACCCCAGCACTCAGCGCCAGCACTACTGACGCGGCCTCAAGCTGTACTTACCACGGCTCAGCCAAGCTAATGGGCCAAGACGCCCTGCATGGTGTTATCTATACCGCCCCAGTGAGCAGCTTAATCCATAGCGGCACCAGCTCTGCCTTATTAGATGCCGATCACAGCAATGGGCTGCTGTTTTTCCGCTTTAAAGACAATGTGCTAAGCATTGATAGCAACAATCCGCAAGCGTTGGGGCTGTTATGTCAGGGCAATATGGTATTAAAAGGGGATTATGTCCAAATAGACTAAGATGGCAGCGCTCAACGGTGGCCGTCGCCTCAAGCCGTCTTTTTAAATTAACACATTAAGGTCTAAATACAGCTGGGAGTGTGGCATGGGATTTAGATTTAGAAAAAGCATTAAGATTGCACCTGGTGTGCGCCTAAATATCGGCAAAAAAGGCATCTCCAGTGTCTCTGTCGGTGGCCGAGGTGCCCGTATCAATATCGGTAAGCGTGGCACCACTGCCAGCACTGGGCTGCCCGGCACCGGCTTATCTTATACTCAAAAGTTAAGCGGCCCGGCCAAATCTCGCAGCGCCAAGTCTCGCAGCGTCAAAGCTGACACTACGCATCCTGCACCGCCCTCTTCTCTATCTTCGCCCGATCTACATTCGCCCGATGCGCTGCCATCGACAACCACTTCTTGCCCGCCTGCCCCTCGTGCAACTGATACGCAGAGCACTTACCCTGATCACGAGTACCGCAAAGTCTCCTTTGGCCTGCTGCTGGGTATCTTATTTATTCCCTATATCTTTAGCTGGCTAGTACTGCGTGAGGGCTATAGCACCACAGCTCGGGTACTGAGCATGGGCTGGCTCATGATAGTCGTCATCTCTTGGCTGCGTTAGGCTTTGGCTTAACACCTCACATTATTTGAGCACAAAAAAAGCCTAAATCCCAGAGAGCTTATGGATTTAGGCAAAATCAAAATAGCGCTTTATGGTGGCTATTTTTAGACAGCTTATGTGCATTAGACGACTTGTGTCTTGGTGTGCTTGGGCGCTTAGCCTTTATTTAGTGCGTTAAAGCAGGTGTTGTAGTACTGCGAGATAAATTTATCAATTTGGGCTTCTTGATCGGCTTTGTTCTCATAGCGCTTAACGGTGAATGCCTTATCGATGATACCGGCCGCTAAGGCTTGTGAGGTTTCATCTGCCTTTTGCGCAACTTTATTTAATTGTGCTTTGGTAGCGCCCTCTTGGCGAGCCTGCATTACCTTGCCCGCCATAGCAGCGATATCGACACACAGCTCATCGGGCGCATCGTCTTGGGTATCGGCTGCATACGCGCCTAGGCTACCGAACATTACGGCAGCAGCCATAAAGCTGGCTTTGAGAGTCGGTGTGATTGTCTTTGATGAAATAGATTTGATCATAATAATTACTCCTAGTTGCCCTCAGTATATAAATATTTGGCCAAAACAACCATGGCTGTTATCAATAACTCTGCCTAGCAGTAGGACTTTAGCAAGGTTATTGATTTTGTGTGTGAAAAATTGGGTTATTTGCTATGATTATAAGTATGTTAACTGCTTGTAAATGATAAGCAAAGCCGGTGTGTACTGTCGTTCTGGCAACTGGATGGTGCGGCTTGGTTGACAGGTTGGCTTTGTTACTGAGTTTTTATTGAAAACTCAGGTCGTCCTGTATTATGGCATCAGGCGTAAGTATTTAATCGTAAGTATTTAAGTTCAAGTCATTAATCCTCCTTCAACATTGTTTAATTTAGGAAGTCACATAGTATGGCAAAAGAGATCACCAAAAAGAGTGACAAAAAAGAAGTTCGCTTTGAAGAGGCGCTATGGGATGCAGCCAATAAGCTGCGTGGTAGCGTTGAGTCATCAGAGTATAAGCACATCGTGCTCAGTCTTATCTTCTTAAAGTTCATCAGTGATACCTTTGAGCAGCGTAAGCAAGCGCTGATAGATGCTGGCCAAGAGAAGTATGTTGACTTGGTGCAGGCTTATACCAAAGAGAACGTGTTTTATTTGCCAGAAGAATCCCGTTGGCGTTTTATTCAACAAAACGCCAAGCAAGAAGACATTGCGCTGAAGATTGATACCGCGCTTAGCACCATTGAGAAGACCAACAAATCACTAAAAGGCGCACTGCCTGACAATTACTTCTCACGCCTTGGCTTAACCCCGAGCAAATTAGCGGCTTTGATCGATGTGATTAACAACATCGACACCATCGACAATGAGCACAAAGATGTGGTTGGGCGTGTGTATGAGTATTTCTTAGGTAAGTTTGCGGACAGTGAAGGTAAGGGCGGCGGTGAGTTCTACACGCCTAAGTCGGTGGTGAACTTGATTACTGAGATGATTGAGCCGTATAAGGGCAAGATATACGATCCGTGCTGCGGCTCGGGCGGTATGTTTGTGCAGTCGATTAAGTTTATTGAGAACCATCAAGGCGACACCAAGGATGTGTCTATCTATGGTCAAGAGTACACCACGACGACCTATAAGCTGGCGAAGATGAACTTAGCCATTCGCGGTATCTCTAGTAACTTGGGCGAAGTGGCGGCCGATACCTTCTTCAAAGACCAGCACCCTACCCTAAAAGCTGACTTTATCATGGCCAACCCGCCCTTTAACCAGTCGCAGTGGCGCGCTGATGATGAGCTGGTCGATGACCCACGCTGGGCAGGGTATCCCACACCGCCAACCGGCAATGCCAACTATGCTTGGATATTGCACATGATATCTAAGCTGTCTGAGCATGGTACAGCAGGCTTTGTATTGGCCAATGGTTCTATGTCTACAAGCACAAGCGGTGAAGCTGAAATACGTCAACAAATCTTAGAGAATGATTTGGTGGATTGTATGGTCGCTCTGCCCGGTCAGCTGTTTTATACCACACAGATTCCTGTTTGCTTATGGTTTATCAGTAAGGATAAAAAGGCGGAGTCTGCTGACAGTAAAGAACGTGGCTTACGCAATCGCTCTGGTGAGACGCTATTTATCGATGCGCGTAATCTGGGCTATATGCTAGACCGTACGCATAAAGGCTTGTCTGATGAGGATGTGAAGAAGATTACCGATACTTATCATGCGTGGCGTGGTGAGCAGCACGCTGGCGGCTATGAGGCGTATGAAGACGACGCAGGCTTCTGTAAATCAGCGACGCTTGATGAGATTAAAGCCAATGATTATGTACTCACTCCAGGGCGTTATGTGGGTATGGCTGCTATTGAAGATGATGGTATTCCGTTTGAAACCAAGATGAGTGAACTTAGCCAAACCTTATATCAGCAAATGGCTGAGTCTGAGACGTTAGATAAAGCGATTCGTCATAACATGGAGGTATTGGGTTATGGTGAGTAAATGGAAAGAGTTGCGTCTTGATGAAGTGACAGAGTTGATTATTGACTGCCCACACTCCACACCTAAATGGACAGATGAAGGAATAGTTGTCCTGAGAAGTAATAATATTAAAAATGGTAGATTGGATGTATCGTCACCTAGCTATACTGACCTAGATGGTTATGAGAAAAGAGTCAAACGAGCAGTACCTCAAGCAGGAGATTTAGTATTAACTCGTGAAGCTCCAATGGGTGAGGTCTGTCAAATACCTGAAGGGCTAAAGTGTTGTCTTGGGCAAAGAATGGTACTTATAAGAGTAAAAGAGGAAATAATAGACTCAAAGTATTTGCTATACACTTTGCAAAGCCCTTATTTGCAGTATCAAATTAGTTGGAATGAAGGTACAGGAACTACTGTTAGTAATATTCGAATACCAAATATTAAAGCATTTCAAATTCCAACTCCCCTAATCCCAGAACAAAAAGCAATAGCCCACATTCTAGGTACTTTAGACGATAAAATAGAACTTAACCGTCAAATGAACGAAACACTAGAAGCAATGACACAAGCTTTGTTTAAAAGCTGGTTTGTTGACTTTGATCCAGTAATTGATAATGCGTTGCTGGCAGGTAAGGCTATTCCTGATGAATTAGCAGAACGTGCCGAGCTGCGTCAGGCTCAGTTAGACAGTGGTAAAGCCAAGACCAACTCAGAGATTAATGACTTATTCCCCAGTGAGTTTGAGTTTACTGAGGAATTGGGGTGGATTCCTAAGGGGTGGGCTTCAAAAAAGCTCGGGGAATTATTAAACATTAAATATGGTAAAGATCACAAGAAGTTAGAACAAGGAAGTATTCCTGTCTATGGTTCTGGCGGTCTAATGCGTTCAGTTGATAAATCTCTTTATAACGGTGAGTCTATATTAATTCCTCGCAAGGGTACTTTAAGTAATTTGATGTATGTTGATGAAGAGTTTTGGACTGTTGATACTATGTTTTATTCAATTCCAAAACAAGAAAAAACTGTCAAATATTTATTTCAATGCTTAAGTTTGTTTGATCTAGCTTCAATGAATGTTGGTTCCGCAGTGCCAAGTATGACAACGAGAGTATTGAATGACTTAAACATTGTAATACCTTCAAATAATGCACTTTATGAGTTTGATAGACTGGCTACTGACTTTTTTAATCATACAAATGCATTAACGAAACAAAATTCGTGCCTAGCCAAACTCCGTGACACGCTACTCCCCAAGCTTATGTCAGGCGAGCTGCGTATTGCTGATGCTGAGAAGTTGGTGGCAGATATTTAAAGGGGTTTTAGTTTCAAACGTATCAAAGGACTTTTTATGAAGAGATTACTATTAAGTGTGGCGATTGGCTTGGGTGCTGTAGCAAGCACTTCAGCTATGGCAGCGACACCTGCTTTTTCAGCTCAAAAGGTTGCTCAGGTCAAATTACCTGACTTAAGTTTTAAGCAGGTGATGCGGGCTTTTTATAATGGTCAAATGACCAGAGTCTTTGTTAACGATGAAGATATT
This sequence comes from Psychrobacter sp. H7-1, assembly GCF_904846585.1. Lineage (NCBI taxonomy): Bacteria > Pseudomonadati > Pseudomonadota > Gammaproteobacteria > Moraxellales > Moraxellaceae > Psychrobacter > Psychrobacter sp. H7-1. The sequence continues at coordinate 31,880 of NZ_CAJHBH010000016.1, read as the reverse complement.
GAGTCTTTACCTTACATTGGGCTTGGCTATGGAGAAGATGGAGAACAAACGGTTGCCGTTATGCACCCTATTGTTGGCTATCTCAATAGCACAGGCGAACCTCGCTATTTAGTGATTATCGAAAAGCTAAAAATCTATGAAGACAGTAGAAGCCTAGTATCAGGTCATGCTATGGGGGCAGATGCCGACCTATATACCTTTAAACGCCTAAAAACTGGACAATATCAATTAGTCAGCAAATCTGGACCTAACTTGCAGTTATCAGGGAGTTGGGGGCGAATACAGTTGGATGCATCTAGCCTCAAAACTGGCTTACAGCCTATAGGCAAAAACCTTGTTGGTAGCATCTTTTCAAATGGTTACGTCTCTACTGGAGTGGTTGAAACTTGGTGGGAAGTATTACATCTGCCAGAAGATGATTATATCAACAGTTACGTATTAGGTGATGCAGGCTCGAGCAATGGAGGTAATTATGAAGAAACATCACCGCTGTATTATGACTATGAATCTACCTATCAAGTGATACCTGATGGCAATAAGTATTATCCTATCAAATTAACCTATAAAGGGGAAAGGCCGACTGATGACTATGAGCGTATTGAGTCCGTTAATCACAGTGTCATCAAGAAGTTTAACCCTGTGAAAAAAGAGTATTATTAATCAAGTACATTAAACTACTTTGGACAACACAGTCTATTGTTAGGCGAGCTGCGTATTGCTGATGCTGAGAAATTGGTGGCAGAAATCGGGTAGTAGAGTGCATTGCATGGACCGCTAAAAATAACTGACAGCAAACCTGATAGAGCTATCTGATAAATTTTTTAAATTACAATATTAAAAAGGTGCTTAAAAATGCACCCTACAAAATATAGGAAGCATGAGTCGTTCAGACAAGAGTCCATTTATCAAGCACCACATAGCCACTTATGAAGACTTGCCGATATGGGTAGGTGTAGAGGTAATGGATTTTGGTAGCTTATCGGTATTGTATTCAGGACTTAAAGGTAGGCAAAAAAAGCAAATATCACAAAGTTATGGCGTGGATAACCCTAGGGTGTTCGAAAGTTGGCTTAAGTCGTTAAACTATATCCGCAATATTTGTGCACATCATGCGAGATTATGGAATGTTAATATTGATGTTGTGGCAAAGGTGGATACTCGTTTTTTGGGATTGTCATTAGCGGATAATAAACGGTTGTTCTTTTATCTTATTATGATGAAGCATTTGTTAGCGGTCATTGTGCCAAAAAGTGTTTGGCATCATAAAGTAGAGCGTTTATTTCATGATTTTCCTATACCAATGAATAATGCTATCACATTAAATGATACAGGGTTTAGCTCATGGCAGGACTGGTGAAGACACTCAAAAATCTACTAAGATAAATCAATAGACAATAGAAAACCGCCACATTTCCTAATTCAATGTTACCAGAGAGATTAGGTAGAGGTGACGGTGCTGTTGATATCTATTATAGACGTAAGTTAAGTTACGTTCAAGCAAAATATACAGTCAGCGAACCCAACAACAGTTATGGCATTAGACTCGTTTAGCCTACTATTGTAGCACTTGCACTTGTCTGCCTTGTACCTGTTATTAATCTCTCTGACTATAGTATTGGCTGTCTAAGAAGCCGAAAGAGACGCGGTTGATATCGTGACTTAACAGGTGCGTAGAGCGCACACACATGTTAGCGGCAATGTAGTATAGGAAACATATTAGTATAGGAAGTATAGTATTGAAATTCACCGAAGCCAAACTTGAACAAGCCATCATTGAGTTACTTGCCTGCGAGGGCTATCCACACACCCCAGGTGAGGTGGTCGATATTCAGCTTGGTCGCGCGGTACATGAGGTGTTAATTGAGTCTGACTTACGTGGATTTCTCGCCAGCCGCTATCACGATCAGCACATTACCGATTATGAGATTGGGTTAATCCTGCATCGTATTAAGACCCTACCCGCCTCTGACCTTTACGACAGCAACAAAACCATTATGAAAGATATCTCTAATGGCTTTTTGCTCAAGCGTGAAGACCACACCAAAAAAGATTTGTTTATCCAGCTGATTGATTATGATGATATCAGCAATAATACTTTGCGAGTGGTCACTCAGCTTAATATTCAAGGCTATGAGCTACGTATTCCCGATGCTATTTTGTACATCAATGGCTTGCCGCTGGTGGTGTTTGAATTTAAGAGCGCTATCCGTGAGGATGCACCGCTACATGATGCCTACGTGCAGCTGACAACCCGCTATACCCGTGATATCCCTGAGCTACTCAAATACAATGCCATCTGCGTCATTAGCGATGGCGTGAACACCAAGATGGGGTCGCAGTTTGCCCCGTATGAGTTCTTCTATTCTTGGCGCAAAGTCACTGGTGATGAAGCGCTGGAGACAGACGGTATCAGTGCGCTGATTACCATGATACAAGGTCTGTTTAATCAACAGCGTCTGTTTGATGTGCTGCGCAACTTTATCTACCTACCCGACACCTCGACCAAAAAAGAAAAAATCATCTGCCGCTATCCGCAGTACTATGCGGCGACTAAACTATTTCATAACATCAAACAACACATCAAGCAATTTAATTCAGCTGGCAAGCTAATCGCTGGTGATGGTAAAGGCGGTACCTACTTTGGGGCGACTGGATGTGGTAAGAGCTACACCATGCTGTTTTTGACCCGTCTGCTGATGCGTGATGTTGATTTGGGCAGCCCAACCATTATCTTGATTACCGACCGTACTGACCTAGACGATCAGCTATCTGGTCAATTTACCAATGCCAAGACTTATATTGGTGATGACAACATCATTAGTGTTGAGAGCCGAGCGGAGCTTCGTGAGCGCCTATCAGGTATCAAAAGTGGCGGCGTGTATCTGACGACTATTCATAAGTTTACTGAAGATACGCAGCTGCTCACAGAGCGTAGCAACGTCATTGTGCTGTCTGATGAAGCGCACCGCAGCCAGCTCAACCTTGAGCAGAAAATTACCGTAACCGAAGATGGCGTGAAGAAGACGTACGGCTTTGCCAAATATCTGCATGACTCACTGCCGAATGCGACCTACGTTGGCTTTACCGGCACACCAGTCGATGCCACGCTCGATGTATTCGGAGCTATCGTTGACAGCTACACCATGACCGAGTCTGTGCATGATGAGATTACCGTACCCATCGTCTATGAAGGACGTGCCGCTAAGGTATTGCTAGACTCTCGCCAGCTAGAAGAAGTGGAAAGATATTACAAAGATGCTGAAGCCTCGGGAGCTAACGAATATCAAATCGATAAAAGTAAGCAAAGCATGGCCACCATGTCTACCGTACTGGGTAACCCTGAGCGACTGCGTGCCATTGCAGAAGACTTCGTCGCCCATTATGAGACACGTGTGGCTGAGGGCACGACCCAAAAAGGCAAGGCCATGTTCGTCTGTAGCTCGCGTGAGAACGCCTTTCAGCTTTATAAAAACATCATTGATATAAGGCCTCAGTGGGCAGAAGTGATGGCCTGTGAAGAAGGCAGTACCTTAACTGAGAACGAAAAAAAGACCATTAAGCCCATGGAGCGCGTCAAAATGATCATGACGCGTAACAAAGATGACTCTCAAGAGCTGTGGGACTTACTGGGCACTAAAGACTACCGTAAAGAGCTGGATCGTCAATTTAAAAACGGCAAATCCAACTTTAAGATAGCCATCGTGGTCGATATGTGGCTCACAGGCTTTGATGTGCCCTTCTTAGATACTATCTATATTGATAAGCCACTACAAAAGCACAACCTAATTCAGACCATCTCCCGAGTTAACCGTAAGTTTGAGGGTAAAGAGCGCGGATTAGTCGTGGACTATATCGGCATCAAAAAGCACATGAACCTAGCTTTGGCACAATATACTGAGGGCAATCAGCAAAACCTAGAAGAAATTGAACAATCGGTGGTGGTGGTAAAAGACCAACTTAGTCTGCTTGATGCGATGTTCCATAACTTTGATAACTCAGGTTACTTCTCTGGTAAGCCGATTGAACAACTAGACTGTCTGAATGCGTCAGCCGAGTTTGTGCTAACCACTGAAAAATCGAAGCGATTCTTTATGGATGTGGTCAAACGTCTCAAGTCTGCTTACGATATCTGTGTGGGTAGCAGCAACCTCACTCAAGCCCATAAGGATAAAATTCACTATTACCTAGCTGTCCGTACCATTATCTTCAAGCTCACCACAGGCGATGCGCCTGATGTTGAGCAGATGAATGAAAAGGTGCGTGAGCTGGTCAAAGATGCCCTACAAAGCGAGGGCGTGGAAGAAATCTTCAAAATGGGCGCCGAGCATGGCCATGAGATTAGTATCTTTGATGATGACTACTTAGCCAAAATTGAAAATATCAAACAGCCCAATACCAAGATGGAGCTATTACAGCAGCTCCTAAAAAAAGCCATTGGTGAATTTAAAAAGACCAACAAGGTTAAAAGTATCGACTTTAGTAAGAAGATGAGCGCCATTGTACAGAAGTATAATGAGCGTGATGAAAACAGCACCATGCACGCTACGGTTATGAAAGACTTCACTGACCAGATCATAGACCTTATTCATCAAATGCGTGATGAGGTAAACTCTTATCAAGACATGGGGATTGATATTGAAGAAAAAGCCTTCTATGACATCTTATTAACGCTGGCTCATAAATACGATTTTAATTATCCAGAAGATAGGCTGATTGAATTGTCTAAAGCAGTCAAAGACTTGGTCGATGACAAAGCCCGCTATACCGACTGGAACAAGCGTAATGACATTAAGGCCGAGCTTGAATTTGAGCTGATTGTCCTACTTGATGAGTGGGGATATCCGCCCATTGACCGTGACGAAGTGTATTCTGAGATATTTGAGCAGGCTGAGCAGTTTAAGAAGCATCGAGTATAAGAGCCTAGACTTATCAGGACTTATGCAACTCGGCGCAACTTAAAGCTACTCCCTACGCTTAATCGCCAGACGCCTCGACCACAGGCTGACGCTTGCCCGCCTCTAATATCGGCAAATTGGCCTCAGTCGGTACATAAATACTCAGTAAAGGCCGGTTTACCCTTGGTAACGGTGTTTGTCTAGAGCAGCGGCCCCATGGTGGAGACAATATTAATCCAGATGCGGTAATAAATCGGCCAGTCACGCACCTCTTGACGCATCACCTCATCTGAGTCAGCGATATACGCATACTGACGCTCCACAATCTGTGCCGTGAGCGCTTCATCATAAAATAACGCATTGTTCTCATAGTTTAAGTCGAAGCTGCGCAGGTCTAAATTGGTCGAGCCAATCAAGCTGATCTTACCATCCACCGTTAGAGTCTTGGCATGCAGTAAGCCAGGCTTATACTCATACACCTTGACGCCGGCTTCAAGCAGCTGCCAATAGTAGCTGTGACTGGTGGCGGCCACAATAAAGGAGTCGTTGTTCTTTGGAAAGATAATGCTCACCGCCACACCGCGGTAAGCGGTGGCACACAGCATATTAATCAAGGTGTAATCTGGGACAAAATAGGGAGTGGAGATGATAAGGGTGTGACGTGCCTGACTCATCAGCGTACTCAAAAACTGCGGCGTGGTGCCTTGACGCTGAGTAGGACCATCGGCGAAGACTTGAGCGGCAATGCCCTCAGGATGCGACTCGGTGACATAAGGGAAGCTGTTAAAATCGGTATCGGGGTTTTCCATCAGCCAGTCATTGGCAAAGAGCATCTGATTTTGGGCAACCAGCGGGCCTTGTACCCGCAGCATGATATCGACCCAAGGCGCATACTTGGGCTTAATCCGAAACTCAGGATCAGCACTGTTGCGGCTGCCGACATAGCCAATCTTGCCATCAATCACGGTAATCTTACGGTGATTGCGTAGGTCAATACGACTAAATAGCAGCACTTTTAGCAAGTTATTGATCGGTAGCGCCACACTCACCTCAACCCCAGCATCTTGCATCCGCTTCCACAATAAGGAGCGTAACAGCTTGCGTGACCCTAAGCCATCGACCATGGCACGGCAGCGCACCCCGCGTTTGGCAGCACGCATTAATGCCTCACCCACGGCGGTCCCCATGTCATCATCTAGCCAAATATAATACATCACGTGAATATGATCTGTGGCGGCATCGAAGTCGGCAATCATACGCTGCTGCGTGGCCTTGGCATCGGCCATAAGCTCGGCACGGTTGCCCAATGTGGTGTGAAAGCCGGTGACACTCGCCGCATATCCGGCCGCTTGATATTCACGCTCTACCACCTGTGCCATCGTGTCTTTATCGCCCAGCACTTGAGGATAGCTTTCGGCCAGCTTCTGAGTGATGCGATCATAACGGTGGGTGAAGTTAATACCTAAATGCACCTCACCAAACATCCAATACACCACCACGCCTACGTATGGTAAGATAAACAGCACCACCAGCCAAGCCAGACGAGCCGGAGCGGACAGATCATGGCGGGCCAATACCCGCAGCGAGATGGTAAGCCATATCAAAAAATGTAGGCCGAGTAAAAAATCCAAAAACATGCCGTCACTCTCTAAGTATAAAAAATACAAGGGTGCTTCTTATTATAGTGGTTGATAGTAAAGCCCTACTCTAAAAGCTAAGCGGTGATCACTTGTCATTTAGTATAGCCTAGCTTGTGATGCCATTGGGTTGCTAACTGTAGCAGGCACAGGCAATAAAAAAACCAGCCTAAGCTGGTCTAATTGCCTCATCCGTTATGTTAAGCGGAAGGCAGCTGGCGTATTTGAATCAGGACAAAAGATACAGGCGTAAGCTTAAAGCGGCTTTGGCCAGTGTGTTATCTATTGGGAAGACGCAAAAATTGCGGATTGGTCACATTAATCTGTAAGTAGCTTTGGGTGGAGGTGATATTGCCAAGCACACACATCTTTTTACCCACATAACTGTCCATACGGCCGTAGCGCTTCTCAAACCATACATAGTCTTTGTTCCACACCAAGGCGGTGAGGCTTTGATTGGGATTTTTTTTGTCAAAATTAATGTAGTGCCTATTGGGCATATGATTAATCTCTGCCACTGTACCACATGCCATGACCGACTTGCCGATATATAGCGGGGCTTTTGCAGAGTCGATCTGGGGTTCTGCTGCGATGGCTGTAACTGCTGCTGTGAGCAGAAAGCCGCCCGTCATAAGTGCTAATTTGTTACCCATAACGCTGACTATACCTCTTAATAAGCAGACCATGTGCCTAGCTTAGTTTGTACCAATGCGACCATAACTGTTATTGACACTGATTGACACCTTGCCCCTCAACATCAAACAAACCCACCTCAAGCGTATGCATCAAGGTGATAATGGTTTGTCACCCTACTCCCATTAAATCAAAAAAATCCTACAATACCAATACCTTATCGCCAAAGCCTAATTTGGCAAAAAGTTAAGCCCTAAGCAAATTCTCTACTAGAGATATTTACCATTTTTATAGCAGCTTATGTGTTGGTTTTTTTTAATTATTTTTTAGGAGAGTCTTTATAGATTCAAATAGTATAACATTTGTTGACTATTTAGGTTTAGATTCACGTAGTGTTAATGTTTACTTTTTATGATATTTACCGATTACTGGGCACAAAAAAAGCCAGCCGAAGCTGACTTTTTACCTTAAATACTTTTAATCTTAAATATAGCCAATACTAAATGATGCCGTTAGCTGTACATAGCAGCTTGCAATACAGATCGACTATTGAGCAGAAGCGCCGACCAGCTTAACCTCAGCACGGTCTTCTTTGGCAATGCTTTCATAATAATTACGTAAGATTTGTAGCACTTCAGGACGGCTGAAGTTCTCAGGCACTTCTTGATCTTCAGATAAAGCCTTGCGCAGCTTAGTACCCGATACCTTCACATGATGTTCAGCGTCATGCGGGCAGGTCTTAGTCGAAGCCATGGCCTGACAAGCATTACACCAGAAGGTCCAGTCAATCTTCAAGGGCTGAGTCAACATAGCGTCTTTGTCAATCTCATCAAAAATAGCCTGCGCATCAAAAGGACCATAATAGTCGCCCACACCAGCGTGGTCACGGCCGACAATCAGATGGCTACAGCCATAGTTCTGACGGAACAGCGCATGTAACAACGCCTCACGAGGACCGGCGTAACGCATGTCTAATGGGTAGCCGGCTTGAATGACGGTGTCTTTTTTGAAGTAATTGTCAATCAAGGTCTTGATGGCTTCTTGGCGCACTTCAGCAGGGATATCACCTGGCTTTAAAGCGCCTAATAACGAGTGAATCATCACCCCATCACAGATCTCAATGGCAATTTTGGCCAAATATTCATGCGAGCGGTGCATTGGGTTGCGGGTCTGGAAGGCGGCGATGGTCTGCCAGTTCTTCTCCTCAAACAATTTGCGGGTCTCAGCAGGCGTCTTATAAATCTCAGGATATAAGGTTGGGAATTCGCCTTGGCTAAACACCTTGACCGCACCGGCCACGTTCACCTCACCTTGCTCCATCACCTGTTTTACCCCAGGGTGCTCTTCTTCTGTGGTGGTAAACACTTGCTGGCACTCATGCGCCTTATCAATGGTGTAAGTCTCCTCAACAGTGATGACCCCCATAATCTCGCCATCTTCTGCCACTAAAGCCACCTCATCGCCTGGGGCTAGGCTATCCGCTTGCTCTTTGCTGGTAGATAAGGTGATGGGAATGGGCCAAAACAGGCCTTTATTGGCGCCGGTTTTTAGGGTCATCTCATCCACAACGCCCTGCCAGTCGGCTTGATTCATAAATCCATCTAATGGAGTAAATCCACCAATACCTAGCATAATTAAGTCGCCACGCTCACGTGAGCTTAGGGTAATCTTGGGTAGGTTTTTGGCATTGTGTAAGGCTTGGCTTAGCGCCTCACCCTCTAGTAATAAAGGCTTTAGCTCATCGCTACCATGCGGCGGTACAATGCTGGTTTTGCCAAGGCGTTTTACTATTTTTTGTGAAGTCATAACATCATCCAGTAAGGTTAACAGAGAGTCTAAGTAAGACTAATATGGCGGTAAATGGCCCTTATCGCACCCCATATCAGCAAAGCATACAGTAGGCTTAAATGATTAAGCTCAAATAATTAGGCTTAAATTATCTACTTAGGCTATTTATAAAAATCGATTGCATTAGACTAACCAAATTTACTTATTCTTATCTATGCTCTCTTTGGATATAGATATGTCAGATATGAATTTATAAAACACTATAAGCATAGGTAGTATAGCTGCATGATTTTTTGTTATCCAAGGGCATATGAACTATGTATAAGTACACTCATGCAGACCAAGCCATGGTTGATGAGCGGGTTGAGCAGTTTCGCGATCAGACCCGCCGCTTCCTAGCCGGGGAGTTACCCGAAGAGCAGTTTTTGCCACTGCGCCTGCAAAATGGTCTATATATCCAGCGCCATGCGCCTATGCTACGTATCGCTGTGCCTTATGGTCTAATGGCAACCTACCAGGTACGTAAGCTTGCCGAAATCACGCGCAAATATGACCGCGGTTATGGCCACTTCACGACCCGTACAAATCTACAGTTAAACTGGCCCAAGCTTGAAGAAGTGCCTGATATCCTAGCTGAGCTTGCCTCAGTACAGATGCATGCCATCCAAACTTCTGGCAACTGTATCCGTAACACCACCACCGACCCTTATGCCGGCATTAATGCCAATGAAATAGAAGACCCACGCCCTTATTGTGAGATTATCCGTCAGTGGTCAACTTTCCACCCTGAGTTTGCTTTTTTACCGCGTAAATTCAAGATTGCGGTCATCGGCACACCAGAAGACCGAGCAGCGACTCAAGTGCATGACATCGGCTTACATGTGCTAAAAAATGAAGCGGGTGAGATTGGCTTTGAGGTTATCGTTGGTGGCGGCTTAGGCCGTACGCCCATCATCGGTAAGACCATCAATAAATTCTTACCGCGTGAGCACTTACTAAGTTATCTAGATGCCATCTTGCGGGTGTACAACTTGCATGGTCGCCGAGACAACAAATTCAAAGCCCGTATTAAAATCCTAGTGGAGAGCATGGGTGAAAGAGAATTCACTAAGCTTGTCAATAAAGAGTGGGAAACCTTTACCAAAGACGGACCATTAACGCTAACTGATGACAACTTTGAAACCGCAAAAAGCTACTTCCCAGAGTTTGATTATGAGCATATCGATACGCTGGCAAGCCAATCTGAGCTTAACAAGCACTTAGAGAATAAGGCGTTTGCGGACTGGTACTCTCGCAATACCGTTGCGCATAAAGTGGCCGGTTACCGTGCGGTCGTGGTGTCTTTAAAGGCCGGACTTGTCAATGGCAAATACGTGCCTGCCGGTGACGTGACTCATGAGCAATTAGACCGCCTAGCCGATTTAGCTGACCAATACAGCTTCGGTGAAATCCGTGGTACCCATCAACAAAACCTGGTATTTGCTGATGTCAAGCAAACCGATCTGTATGCCTTATGGGAGGCGTTAACTGAGATTGATTTGGCGCGTCCTAATATCGGCACCTTAACCGACATGATTGTCTGCCCAGGCTTTGACTTATGTGCGCTGGCGAATGCCACCACCTTTAACATTGCCGAACAGATCGAAAAACACTTTGATGACTTAGATTATTTGTATGACCTAGGCGACATTCAGCTCAACATGTCAGGCTGTATGAATGCCTGTGCCCACCACCATGTGGGTGATATCGGTATCTTAGGCGTCGATAAAAAAGGTGAGCACTGGTATCAAATCAGCTTAGGCGGCAGCTCAAAAGCAGAAACACGTCTGGGTAATATCCTAGGCCGCTCAGTGGCCACAGAGGAAGTCGCACCTACCCTACAAAAGGTACTCGATGTGTATACCCAGCAGCGTTATGTCGAGGGTGATCATCCTGAGCCATTTGCTGACTTCGTACAACGTGTGGGCATCACGCCATTTAAGGAGGCTGTATATGGGTAATCACCGTATTTTAGATGCGCAGGCCAAAGACATTACCGCTGAGGACACCTGGTATGCGCTCTTTACTTCAGAGTTGCCAGATGGCGTGGCCGCTAAGACCACTCAGCTAAGTGAGCTGTTAAATAAGTCTGAACGCCTAGATGTTATCTTACCGCTGTCTGATATTTTAGCGCCGCAAGGACTGTTAACCGAAGTATTGGCGATGATTGCCAATCACAGCAGCCGTGTGGGCTTATGGGCCGACACCAGCATCTCAACCGAACAGCTCGATCAGCTGTTGGCAGCTTGTAAAGACAGTGAGCGCCCGTTGTTAAATGCTTTAGACCTTGTGGTCTTATATCAGCCAGGCTTCGGTGATGGTCGCAGCTTTAGCCAAGCGCGTCATTTACGCCAGCAAGGCTTCGAGGGCGAGATCCGTATCGCAGGTGACTTTGGCCGTGATCAAATTGTGTATTTGCAGCGTGCCGGCGTGGACAGCTTTATTATCCGAGCTGAGAATGTGACCGATGACATTCAAGCGGCTTTCTCAGTGCTGCCCTCCTCTTACGATGGCAGCGTGGCCAGTCAGTTGCCAATGTTTAGAAAGCAAGCTTAGCGCTTTTAAAGAATTGGCGTTTTACGGTATAAAATTAGAGCCCGCTTTGGCTCATACTCTCAAAAAAAACTTTATCACTCTTATAAAATAAGGACACTCCTATGACCATCGAAATCAATATCGACCAAGCCAACCAAGAGCTTCAAGGCAAAACCCCTGAGCAAATCGTTGAGTGGGCGCTTGCCAAAGCCGAAAACCCAATCATCACCACCAACTTCCGCCCTTATGAGTCAGCCATCTTACATTTAGTGGCCAAGCAAAAGCCGGATATCACTGTACTTTGGGTAGACTCAGGCTACAACACACGTGCCACTTATGACTTCGCTAACAAGCTGATTAAAGATCTAAACCTAAACGTAGTGACTTATATTCCTAAGCAAACCAGTGCCCATCGTGACGCCACCATGAACGGTATTCCAAGCGTGAATAACTCACTACATGATGAATTCACTGAGCAGGTAAAACTTGAGCCATTTAAGCGTGCTTTGGCTGAGTTAAAGCCTGATGTGTGGTTCAATGCCATCCGCAAAGACCAAACTGAATTCCGTCAAGGTCTTGATGTGCTGAGCCAGTCAAAAGACGGCGTATTAAAAGTCGCGCCTTTGTTCTACAAAAACGATAAAGACTTAGACGCTTACTTAGCAGAGCATGACCTGCCTAATGAGTTTGATTATTTTGATCCGACCAAAGTTGAAGAAAACCGTGAGTGTGGTCTACACACTCAGCTGTAATCCTCTAGATGGCCAGTAAGCATTAAGGCCAGTTAGAGACACAGACACCGCTTAATGGCTCATTAGGCGGTGTCTTTTTTTATCATTAATTCTTAAAATCGGTTAATTAACATAGCCTTATGACAATTATGCATTAAGTAATATCAAATACTTCCATGCTTGTTGTCATCGAATACGCCATAATGGGCATATCTTATAATAAATAGCCTACCGATTATGAACACCTTTCCCCTATTTTTTAAATTAACCAATCAACCTGTGCTCATCGTGGGAGGTGGCGAAGTCGCCCAGCGTAAAGCCGACCTGCTATCGCGTGCAGGTGCGTGTATCACCATATTAGCCCCACAGATTAGCCAAGAGATACATCAGCTTTTAAGCGATGAAAGACACACGCTTATCACAGCGCACTATGATAAAAAATACATCGACGGCAAGCGTATTGTCATCGCCGGCACAGATGATGAGGCGTTAAACCATCAAGTCCATGCCGACTGTAAAGCGTTAAATATCCCCGTGAATGTGGTGGATACGCCGCCCTTATGCGACTTTATATTTCCGGCCATCGTTGATCGAAACCCCATCGTTATTGGCATCTCCTCCAATGGCAAAGCGCCTGTGCTTGCCCGCCTGACTCGTGCCCGCTTAGAGACCTTAATTCCTCAAGGCTATGGCAAATTGGCTAAGCTGGCAGGCGACATGCGTGATGAGGTCAAATCAAAAATACCCACACTGACCGGCCGCCGTCAGTTTTGGGAGAAGGCCTTTGAGGGCAAAGTGAGTGAGCTGATGTTTGCTGGGCGTAGCGTGGAGGCCGAGCAGGCACTAAAACAGCAACTTGAGCAGACCCATCAGCAGTTAAGCAGCAATAGCGATGTCAAGCAAGCTGACCCTAAGTCTGTGGGAGAGGTATATATCGTTGGTGCTGGCCCTGGTGATCCGGAGCTACTTACCTTCAAAGCGCTAAGACTGATGCAGCAGGCCGATATCGTCTACTATGATGCGCTGGTATCACGTGAGGTGCTTGATCTGTGTCGACGTGATGCAGACAAAGTATTCGTCGGCAAAAAACGCAGCAATCATGCTGTGGCACAGCAAGGTATTAATCAGCTCATGATTGATGCGGCCAGCTCAGGCAAACGTGTGGTGCGTCTTAAAGGCGGTGATCCCTTCGTATTCGGCCGAGGCGGTGAAGAGATACAAGCGCTACGGGCGGCAGGTATTGCGTATCAAGTGGTACCTGGCATTACTGCTGCGGGCGGCGCCTCTTGCTATACCGGTATTCCGTTGACTCACCGTGATTATGCGCAGTCGGTAAGGTTTGTTACCGGATTTTTAAAGTCTGGCGAGCCCAATACCGGCTTTGCTGCCTTAACCAATCCGAATGAGACCGTCATATTTTATATGGGGCTACACTCGCTTGAGCGCTTAACCAAGGGCTTAATGGATGCTGGTCGTAGCCCACAGACGCCTATTGCGATTATCTCTCAGGCCAGTATGCCCACTCAGCAAGTCATGACCGCCACCTTACAAGATATCGTTGCCAAGCATGAGGCCAATCCTCTGCCTACCCCAGCGCTACTGATCGTCGGTGAGGTGGCTAAGCTGCATGATGAGCTTGCTTGGTATGGGGAGCATATAGTAAATACCGATCAGCAGGCGCATGCTTTAAATATGCTCTAAAAACAGGTAAACATTCCGCCATAACAATAAGGACCATAGCAATAAGGGCAACGACTAAGTAAGTCATTGCCCTTATTGCTATGGCTGGTAATGCCTGGTTATGGCGGGCTATTAGCAGACCCTTACAGGCCCTTAGCAGTGAGTGCCGGCACAGGGTCTGCTAAAGTTTAGTAAGCCTTGATAGACTTAATAATCAATTGTATAGCTGATACCATAGGTAGTGCCTTGTGATGGCAGGCGGTTCATATCGCCATAGGTGGCTTGGTGATACACATTGATATGCTCTTTATTGAGTAGGTTATAAATCCCATAATCAATTCTGCCTTTGCCTTGACCCAACTGCATTTGACCTAACAAATCAAACGTGGCGTAACCTGAGATAGCATTGGCATTGGTCTTAGTATCATTGTCTTTTTGTTGATCTTTATAGGCTCTGTCCGTGCCATCGATTGCTAGAACTTGCAGGCGAATATTACTGCCCTTATCGAAGTTATATTGCGCATAAGCTGTGCCCTTGATCGGGGTCAGACGATCTGCACCAAGCTCTAGCCAGTCGCCTTGGCTCTTGTATTGGCCTCGGGTATACGCCAAGCTGCCGCCCAGTTGCCAATTATCATCAAGCTTTTGACTAATAGACGCTTCTGCCCCATAAACACGCTCATCTGTGTCGACAACTTCAACCGTATAATCATCATTGAAGCGTACCGTCTTATCCGACTCGTTATAGAAGCCACTTAATTTGGCTCGAGTGTTACCGTGGATGCCCGACCAGCCCAGCTCATAGTTATCCACTTCGATGGGCTGCACATTATCAGAGTTGACCACAAAGCCTGACGGAACATCGCGTAGCGCGCGCTGGATATCAGCTGTGGTAAAGCCTTGAGAGAAGTTGGCAAATAATTGGTCTTCAGGGGTAATCTGATAACTGGTGCCTATATTAAATAAGGTCTTACTGTGATTGGTCTTGCCGGGTGCAACCTTGCCTGCTGGCTGATTAAAATACTCTTGCAATACCTGCTCAGCAAGCGGTGTAAAGCTATCGGTATCTGATTTGAGCTTTTGATAACGTATACCTGCGCTGGTATGCCACTTATCGCTTAAATCAATGTCTGCATTGACAAAGGCACCGATTTTATCGGTAGTGGTGTCAGGCCCGCCAGCATAGGTATGCCCATTTGACTCAGCGATTAGACCATTACTGGCAATAAACTTATCTAAATCTTGACCGTAATAGGTCTGCTCACTTTTTTCACGCTCATAGTCGGCGCCATAACTTATAAGCGTTGGCATATCCTTGATATCAAACTCAGTTTGCATGGCGGCGCGGACACCAGCCACTTCAATATCTGCCTCTGACTGAGCGACTATTACCGCCTTACCTACCTGCTTACCAGAAGGATAAAAACGTCCTTTTTCATCGCGGTAATAGCCGGTAATGCTCAGGTTAGATTTGGCAAAATCACTGTTGTTATAGTTTAGATTGACCGAGGTTTTGCGTGTCATCGGCTCTTGATCCAAATGCGCCCCTTTTACGGCACGCAGTGAAGGCGTCTTCCCCTTCAATAACACCCCTAGATTGTTGCCATAATCTGGGCCATAGTCCGTCTCTTGCTCATCATTATAATAGGTCACTGCCAAATCGACACTTTGTGACTGTCCAATATTTGCGCCAATATTGGCATTGACACTCAGTGATTTGGTATCTTGCTGGTCGGTTTGGTTGACATCAGGGCTGATACGATGACCGTGACTGTCAAACTCTCCACCTTTTTCTTCATAATCAACATCCAAGCGGCCCCACATCTGCTCACCGCCATAAGCAAGGCTTTGGCCCACGCTGTAGCCCAATGAATCAGAGTCAAAATCTCGAGCACTGCTTAGACCTAAACGGGTTTGGTGCTGTAAGCCGACTCCTTGCGTAGATTTGGTAACTAGGTTAATTAAGCCGCCGGCAGCGCCTGCCCCATAAATACTGGTCGCCCCTGATAATACCTCCACTCTCTCAAGTTGTGCCGGATCAATGCTGTTGAGCTCTCGAGATAAGTTACGTGAACCGGTTAACGGCACCCCATTTAATAAAAACTGTACCGGACGGCCATGCATAGTCGTGGCGTAGTTACTGGTCGAGCCGCTACTGGTGCCTAAGCTTGGAATAAGCTGCGCCAATATGTCGCCTGTGGTACGACTGCCCACCGCTTGAGCTTGGATATCTTTTTCGAGAATGATTTGGGTTACAGAGGGCATTTCACTAATTTTCTGTGCTAAGGCTGTCCCTGTTTTTGCTTTACTCTTAACCACGATCGCCTCAAATTCTGCTTGAGGGGCTGCTTGCTGCTGCGTTTGTATCGACTCAGAGATATCTACACTTGGATTATTATTTGCAGCAGCGCCTGCCTCGGTTTGGGCATAAAGCTGCTGGCTCACACATAAGCTTAGAACAGATAATGCAAGATGATGGTTTTTCATATAGGTAGGGTCTCTTTTTTGGACTAGATTTAGGCGTGCTGAGGCTCAAAATCGCTTCTACCTTTAGGTCATAAATTAAGTGCCAATCAATGTTTATCTAATCCATCAATATCTACTAAATCCAAGGTAGAAAACAATACCAGATAAAGCACAGTAACAATCAATACCCTCATAATACTGAAGGTATCAATCTTGTAAATATAAATGATATTGTAAATGATAATTATTAGCATTTCTACATTTGATTACAAAAAAACGGCTCCCAAAAGTTAAATAAACATAATTATTTCAATCATTAATTGCTCTTTTAGGCCGCTGTCTTAGCTTATAATTTTTATCACTCATGCTTATCTATCCCTATTTACTCTGAATTATCTGATAACCCAGATGGCAGCTGTCTGGCAGAAATAAGCGTCATCAACAATAGCATCGCCAGTCCCACAAACACCTCTTGCATCGGTGCTACTAGCGCGTGAGCTTCTGATAAGCTTGTCATGAGCTTTATCAATATTCCCAGTCCTTCACTATTGATATATAAAGTTGCAAGCGCAATAAACAGGGTAGAGATAATACGGTGACTGATATTATTTAAGGCGGCGCCCTCGGTCACCATAGGCTTATCCAGACTACTCAACCCAACAGTTGTGGTGGGTAAATAGGCCAATCCTGTTCCCACTCCCTGGACGCCCATGACCAGCATCATTAGCCAGATATTAGGCGTCGCTAAGCCCCAAGCTAGCATCAGCATAGAGACCGCACTGATAACCACCCCTGCACTGCCAATATCCCTAGCGCCATATTTATCGACAATACCGCCAGCAATATGAGTGGTCACACTGGCAATCAAGGTGGCAAACATTAACACCAAGCCTGTCCACATCGCGCTTTTGTGCATTATTTGCTGAATGATAATAGGCAAAAATAGCAGGCCCATCATTAGGCCAATTGTCTGGGTGATACTTAATATTGTGCTGTGCAAGTAAGTTTTATTGGCAAACAAATTGACATTGATTAGCGGGTTTGACTGTCGTTGCTCATAGCGCCACCAGAGGACAGCCGTGACCACAAAGCCGGCCAGCAGCACCAATTGAATCAAGCCATTGCTTTGCATCGCAGAGTCTGACTTTAAGGTATTGAGCCATAAGCTCAGTGCCAGTAGCCAAAGCAGCAATCCCATAAAGCCCTTTTTATCAAACGGCTTGTGGCGGGTTTTTGGTGCTTGGTGCTCAGGTAGCCAGGGCAGCCACTTTATTGCCATGGCCACCACCAAGGCGCTAAGCGGTAAGGTTATGGCAAATAAAGTCCACCATGCAAAATGTGCCACTAAAAAAGCCCCAACTAAGGGGCCAAAAGCCAAAGACATCATAATGACTATCCCCCACAACGCCATCGCTCGGCCTTGCTGAGCGCTGGGATACACCTGATATAACAGGCCGATGGATAAGGGGATAATTAAGCCGCCTGCCAGTCCTTGAATGACTCTTGCTATAATAATCAATGACAAGCTGGTAGCTGACATACCCAGCACTGAGCCCACCATAAATCCGGTAATGGCGCAGATATATACCTGCTTAAAATAAAAGGCCTTGCTCAAATAGCCACTGAGCATCAGACCCACACTCATTGCCAGTACATAGCCATTTAACAGCCAGCTTCCTGTCACAATATCTACTGAAAATATGGACATAAAAACAGGGATGGCCGGGTTTAACGCACTGTTGCTAAAGCTGACCACTGTGCCGCCCAATAGCAAGGTCCACAGCACTCGGCGTACTTGGCGGCTATCTGGATCTCGGTAGGCTTGTTGTGATAACGAGCCAGGCGGCGGTGATAAGTGTGTCATCAGATAATGCTAATCTTAGCTTACTGATGAACCGAACTGCGCCGAATGAGCCATATAAAGTACAGTCCCCCAATGATAGCGGCTATGGTGCCTGCCGGCAGCTCATAAGGGAAGATGATATAGCGGCCAATCCAATCCGCTAAGACCATCACCCCCGCGCCCAGAATTGCTGCTAATGGCAGCTGCTTCTCAAGCTGCACTGCCCCTAAAGAAGTGGCCAAATGCGGCACCATCAGCCCAATAAAGCTGAGCGGACCCACCGCCAATGTGCTGACTGTACTCAGCGCTGCCACCACGATCAGTAGCGCCCATTGATAAAATCTCACCTTAACGCCCAAGCTTTTGGCCACCGACTCACCTAATCCCAGCACCCTTAGCGGCTTAATCAATAACATACTAAGCGCCACCAGTCCCGCTGCTGCTATCATCAAGTACCAGACCGTCTCAGGGCTGGCGCTATACGTGGTGCCCGATAGCCAGCTCAGCATGGCCTCAAGTCTTGGGTCACCTGACAGCTTGACCATACTCATGATGCCATCCATCATAGCGGCAATCCCGATACCGACCAGCAGTAAGTAAGCTGGCGTGACTTTACGCGCCAACCAAATAATCAGTAATAGCACCAAAAATGCCCCTGCCAGCCCTGAGCCAACCAAGCTTAGGGCACCAGCTTTTATCCCAAAAGCGGGCAACAATAAAAAGCCGCCAATGACCCCCAATGCAGCCCCAGAGCTAATGCCCAGTACTTCCGGGCTGGCCATGGGGTTGCGAGTCAAGGTCTGTAGCAACACCCCGGCGGTAGCCAGCATGACGCCAGTAGCAGCAGCACTTAGCGTGCGCGGCAATCGGTATTGCTGGGTTAGCGCCCAATCTGTACTAAAGGCAATGCCTGAGAGGTCTTTGACCCATACGCTAACTAAAGCAATAAGTAGCAGTACGCCCACACTCCACCGCCACCAGTTGATGGCTTTACGCTGGGGCGTGAACATCGGCGTAATAGGCGTCACGCCTTGGCGTCTTTGACGTAAAATCAGCCAAATAATCAGCGGGGCACCCAACACGCCAGTGATAGAGCCCGCCGATATCGGCGTCCCCATCACCGGCTCTAATAGCAGCGCCACATTACTGGTCAACCACAGCAATAAAGCGCCAAAGCCAAAGGCCGCTACCAATCTGCGCCCGATAGAGCCAATACCCAAGGCATTCACCAAACTTGCTGCCGCCAAGCCGATAAACCCAATCAAGCCCACCTCACTGACCACCAGCGCCGATACGATAGCCACGATAGCAATGACCGCTAAACGTAAGGCATTAATAGGTACGCCCAGCCGTTTGGCTTGCATATCATCTAGGCTCATTAGGGTTAGCGGCTTTAATAAGGGGATACTTATCGCCGCCAGTGCTATGGCCGTTATGGCAAGCTTAACCGTGGTATGCCAATTATTTTGCGTTAAAAACCCAGCCGCCCATGACAAAATACCGACGCTATGCTCAGTAAAAAACAACACCAAAGTGCTGGCAAATGAAGCCAGTAAAATATTTACCACCAGTCCGGCTAACACTAAGATTAGGGGATTAAAACGGCTGGGCGCTGATAAGCTAAATACCAATACCAAACTAAACAGCGCCCCGACAAAGGCAATCCATACCCCACCATAAATCGCTAAACTTGGCACAAATAAGGTCGCAATAAGCAGCGCCAATTGAGCGCCAGTGCCAATGGCCAAGGTGGTATCAGAGGCCAAAGGGTTTTTGACCAGTTGTTGTAATAACACACTGACCACCCCCAGTAGCCCTCCAGCCAATAAGGCCACCACACTGGTAGCGACCAGCTTTAACTGTACCGCCATATCCGCCACATCAAGTGTAAAGCTTGACTTAAACAGCTGGCTAACTGGTAGCTCCCAAAGCCTGTCAATCAATACCGAACTGCTGATGGCAATAGCCGCTAACAGTAAGCGTTTAGGGAGATGGCTATTGCTATTGTCTTTGTTCTGATTACTATTAGGCATAGAGTGACGATTATTTGATGTCATGAGCACGGCCTCCAACTAAGGTAGCTGAGGCAAGATTGTCTGCCAAACTGGTGAGTGATGCCATACCGCCATAAATCCATACCGGTGGCAAAATGGTCATACAACGGCTGGTGTCTGAGGTACTTGGATCGGCGCCATAGCCCAGTCTTTGCCACACCAAGCTGTCTTGGATTTGCTGCTGGGTGATAGGGTTTAGGGGCTTGATAATCAATAGACACACATCTGGCTCAAGCTGAGTCAAGTCTCCCATTTGAATGGGCACAAACCCCCACTCATTGCCCTCACCCAATGCAACCAACTGCTTATCCATCTTAGTCAGCACAGTATTAAATAAGCTGTTATTGGCATACATACGCATGTTATTGGCATCAACGAACTGCACCACGGCAAATTTTTTGATGGCAGGATACCGCTGTTGTAGCTTTGCACCGGCCTGATTAATGCGCTGCTGACTTTGGTTGATATACTGCTCTGCTTGCGCAGGATTGCCTATAATCTTCCCAAGCTTACGCGTAGGCGCGGTATAATCTGACCATTTAGCCGTCTTACCTTGAGCGGCAAACATGACCGTCTGCGCCGGCACGTCACCATATACCCCGCGTGAGTGCTCATAAAAAAAGTTATCTATAATTAAATCAACCGGCAACTGTGCAGCAAGCTCCGCATTGGGTAGATAGCGTATGCCTAAGTCATGGACGGAGGATGGCAGTTTGGGCTCAGCCACCCATTGATCCCACACTCTCATATCTCCGGTAGCAATGGGGGGATGCCCCATGGCAGTAAGCGTGGCCGACACACCCCAATCAGGTGACACCACATTCAGGGACTTCTTAGAAGGGTTAGCCGAAGCGCTGTCTGGCTGATCAAGCGCCTCTATCTGAGAGGGGGCTGATGAGTCATTAAGTGCAGGCTTATCTTGTGTGGAATCAGCCGCACCATCGACGTTGTCACAGCCTGTGAGCACAAGACTTGCCACACTAAGCACTTGTATCAGCTTAAACGCTGCAGATTTAAACAAGCAATGTCTGGTTAAAGCGGTCTGATTGGATGGAAAGGTGGTGGGGCTGATGGGTGGTTTTTTTAGAGGAGGCAGTCTCACTTTCATATTACACCACTGCCACAGGTTGGCCATTAACTGGATGAGTTAGCAGCTGCATATCGACATTAAAAATATCTTTTAACACGTCTGGCTGCATGATATTAGCCACCGTATCATCATGGCAGATTTTCCCAGCTTTTAGCGCAACAATACGGTCTGCATATTGAGCGGCAAGATTAATATCATGTACAATCATAGCCACTCCCAAGCCCTGTGTATCTACCAGCTGTCTAATCAGTGCCATCACCTCTAGCTGATAGCGGACATCTAGTGCTGCCAATGGCTCATCAAGTAGCAGATATTGGGTATCTTGAGCCAAGCACATCGCCAGCCAAACCCGTGCTCGCTCACCGCCCGACAAGGTAGACACAATGCGATCAGCAAAAGGTGCCACTTGAGTCAAATGCATTGCCTCAGTGACTTTATCACGGTCTATTTGACTGGGTTTTTGTAGCCATTTTTGATGCGGATAGCGGCCGAGCATCACAAGCTCACTGACGCTAAAAGAGGCGGCATCGGGTAACTGCTGCGGCAAATAGGCCAGTTTTTTGGCCAAATCTTTACTGCCATAATCGCTAAGCGGTTTATCTTCAAGCACAAGCGACCCTGAGCTTGGTAACATCTCGCCTGCCAAGGTTTTTATTAAAGTGGATTTTCCGGAGCCATTATGGCCAACCAGAGCAACCAATTGATTGGTCGCAATCTGACAGTTTATGTCTTGTAATAATAGGGTGTTTTGACGGCTAATAGAAAGGTGCTGGGCTTGTAACATAGAATCGCCGTAGATTAGGTGAAAAATTAATAAGCAATTGAATATGCTTTGAATTTAGAGTCACATTATACTTACGAACGATAATAAAAACAATTATCATTCACTTAAAAAATCTAGCGTATGCTTACAGTACAGGCTTGGTATGGCAAGCTTAGGCGCATATTACTAATAGCCATCAATAGGCACCTAAGCTGAATACGCCTAAGGTTTTGCCGTCACAAGTCCACTGCGTGAACCTAATACAAACACCACAGCGAAGTCACCTCAGCACGGCGCGCCTCAAATAATGGATCGCTTTTATCTTGGCTTTTGCCATGGGTTGGCTCAGTGTCTAAGCGATATTTGACCTTTAAGCCGGCCTCCTCTATCCAGCCAAGTAACTCTTCACGGCTACGTAGCTGTAAATGTTCGGCTAAATCTGACAATATCAACCAGACTTCACCGTTGTCGGCCAGATGCGACTTTGCGCCCATAAAAAAACCACGCAACATCGCACTATTGGCATCATATACCGCATACTCTAACGGTGAGCTGGGTTTGGCGGGCAGCCAAGGCGGGTTACAGACAATCAAATTAGCCAGCGGCGCTTGCTTGGGATACAGATCTATTTGCTGTAGCTGTACCTGTTCAATTTGCAGGCGTTCGAAGTTATCATCGGCACAGTCTAATGCACGGGGATTTAAATCAGTGGCAATCACTTCTTTCACACCACGCTGCGCCAGAACAATGGATAATAGACCCGTACCGGTACCAATGTCATAGGCGATATCGCAAGGCTTTGGCAAGGGTGCATCAAGTAGCAGCTGCACATATTCTTGGCGGGTTGGTGCGAACACACCGTAATGAGGGTGAATTGATACGCCTAGAGCCTCAACGGGAACGCCTTTTTTGCGCCACTGCGCGGCACCCAATGCGCCCTGCAAGTCACGAAAGGACAACACGCATGCCTCATCCATCTTACCAAAGGCAGCTGTACAAGCCTCCCTGACTTCAGGGGCGCGGCCTAGATTGAGTTGATAATTGGCATCGAAATGTAATAGTAGGCGGCTTAATATTCGAGAGCGCTGAGTTTGCGCCAAACGGTTTTTATGAAATAGATTCGGCAGGTGTTGTGACGCGCTCACCGGCTTTGAGTCACCCCTCATTGAATCAGTCACTGCTTGAGCGGCTTTTTTTTGCGGTTTTTTCAGCCTTGCGCAGCTCAGCACGATCAATACGGCGCTGCAGGGCTTGAATTAATTGCTTGGCATTATGAAAGTCGCCTCGCCACAGCATAGAAGTGCCGGCATTGGCTAAGCGGTAGGCGGTATCTGCCGTGGTGGTGTCATCGATGATAATGATGCGGGCAGGCGGACCATGATTGCTCTGTGAGAGCCATTGTGCACGGTGTAGACTGCCATTTTCTTGCCATTGAACATGCTGTCTTGTTGCTACTAACACGAAATTTACCTTCTTTCATTTATCAATACTAAAAAAACCACTATCATACACTAAACAATAATAAACTTCGCGACAGCCTGGTTATCCTGCTCAGCTTTTGCGGTATTTGTGCTATGATAATTTATCCTCTTTGCTATTGATTAAGTCGCTCTTTTAACGACAAGTCGCCCTCTTAACTATTTAACCTGCTCTGCTATCCTTTATGTCAAACTCTACTTCGTTATCCCATCCTCCAAAACCACTCACCATTTTACATACCTCAGACTGGCATCTGGGACGCCGTTTGTATGGCCAATTGCGCTACCATGAATTTGAGGCTTTTTTGGCATGGCTGACTCAGACCTTGCAGCAATATGAGGTCGATGTGCTGATCGTCGCTGGTGATGTATTTGACACCATGACGCCCAGTAATAAGGCTCAAGCGCTGTACTATGAATTTTTGGGTGTGGTCTCTAAGTCGCACTGTGATCACGTGGTGGTGGTGGCTGGCAATCATGACTCCCCTACCTTCTTGGACGCGCCAGCCAATGTGCTCAAAGCGTTAAACGTGCATGTGATTGGCACCGCTTGCGAAGATGTGGCCGATGAAGTATTGGTGCTCACAGACAGCCAGGATAAAGCGCAGTGTGTCATTGCGGCGGTGCCTTATCTTCGTGACCGTGATGTGCGTAGTGCTCAAGCAGGCGAGTCAGGCGCAGATAAAGATGCCAATCTGTTGGCTGGTATCCATGAGCACTATGCGAAGGTGGCTCAGGTTGCCAAAGCCAAACAGGCCAAGCTGATCACTCAGCAGCAGCGCCATATCCCTCTTATTGCCACTGGTCATTTGTTTGCCGCAGGGGGTGCGACCACAGCTGATGATGGGGTACGTGAGCTGTATGTCGGCAGTCTGGGTAAGATTTCAGCCGATATGTTTGATGAGTGCTTTGATTATGTGGCACTTGGGCATCTGCATGTGCCGCAAAAGGTGGGCGGCCGTGAGCACATTCGTTATAGTGGCTCCCCTATTGCGATGGGCTTTGGAGAGGCCAATCAGACCAAACAGGTATTGTTGGTACAATTTGGCCAAAATTTAGCCTCTGATAGCCTTAAAGAGAGCGTTCAAGAGCACATTAAAGAGCGTATTGAGAAGGCTTCTACTGCACCTCAAATATCTGCTAAGCCCAGCCATACCTTGACGACACCGGCAGCAGGCGCAGCTGCCAATTCATCTCAAGCGGATTTGTTTTGTGGAGATTTATTTGACGATTGGCTTGAGCCGACAGCAAATCAGCCATCTCAGCTGCAAACCCATGCAGATTCAGCAGCAGACTCTATAAGCCAATTAGACAAGCAGCATAAGCCAGATGAGGCACTGGCGGCCAAAACCTTGCACATCACCGCCGATAATACCATGCAAATTATCGCGGTTACTGTGCCTTGCTTTCAGCAGCTCTTGCCCATTTCAGGTGATATCAATCATATTCTACAAAGCCTGCAACAACTCCCACACACCAAGCCCATTTGGATAGAGGTGGCTTATACCGGCGATGAAATCGTCAGCGATTTGCGCGAGCAGATCCATGCTGCCGTGGCTGACACACCTTTTGAGGTATTAAAAATCAAGAACCATCAGATTCGTAACAAGGTGCTCAAAGCACAGAGCACGCATGAGACGCTGCAAGACTTGGATGAAATGCAGGTCTTTGAGCGCTGCTTAGTGGCGAATAAAGTGGCAGAATCTCAGCGCCCCAGCTTGCGCGAGGCCTATGCACAAATCGTGTATCAAATCCATCATGATGACTCAATGGCCGAGTAGATCTATTGCTGGTGCACGTGCTGCTTATGCTTATGCTTATGCTTATGTTGCTATTACTATTGCCCTTGTGCTGCTATTTACTATGTTTTAATTATTTCAACGTTATTTATTTAAACGGCTTGTTATCCCATGCGACTGATTGAATTACGACTCAAAAACCTAAACTCTTTAAAAGGCGAATGGCGCATCGACTTTAGCGATGAAGCCTATATCAACGAAGGTATTTTTGCCATTATTGGGCACACAGGCGCAGGCAAGACCACCATTTTGGATGCCATTTGCTTAGCGCTATATGGAGAAACACCGCGGATCAGTAACATTAGTAAATCGACCAATGAGGTGATGACTCGCCAAACTGGGGAGTGTCTGGCCGAAGTGGTGATTGATATAAATGGCACACATTACCGCTGTCATTGGTATCAGCGCCGTGCCCATGGTAAGCCTGACGGTAACTTGCAAGACGCCACCCATGAGCTATCCCTTGCCAGCGATCATGAGGGACAAAAAGCCGGTACGGTTCTTGAAGAAAAATCATCACTGACCAAAAAGCGAATTGTTGAACTTACCCGTATGGACTTTCAGCAATTCACCCGCTCCATCTTATTGGCTCAGGGCAGCTTTGCGGCATTTTTAAGCGCCAAAGCCGATGAGCGTGCCGACATCTTGGAGAAGATAACCGGCACCGATATTTATGCCACCATCTCTGAGCGGGTGCACGAAAAAAAACGACAAGAAGAAGCCCTTCTTAATACCTTGCAGGCCAAGCTTCAGGGGCTAGAGTTGCTCGATGTAGAGGCCGAGACCCAACTCAAACAACAGCTCGAGGCCAATACCAAACAACTGACAGATCACCGCGCCATCGTTAGCCAATTAGAGGATCAATTAACATGGATCACTGAGGTTGAGCAGCTTACAGAGCAAGTGGTGACGCTTAACGCCGATGTGGCGGTATCCATACAAGCAAAAACAGCCTTTGAAGAGGATGCAAAACGTCTAGAGCTTGCCAATAAGGCGTTAGAGATTGAAAGTCACTATACACAAGTGTGTAATCTGCGCGCCTCAAAACATCAGCTGGATCAAGAGCTGTCTAATAAACAGCAGCAAATCCCTGTCTTACAGCAGCAGCTTGATGAGCAGCAAACACAAATGACTCAGGCACAAAAGCGTGAAGCATCAGCTAACCAAGTCTTGAATGACACGCTCCCTGTGATTGAACAAACGCGCCAGCTGGATAATCAAATTGAACAAAAGCAGCTTACCCTAAAGCAGCAGCAACAATTACAGCACACCCATCAGCAAAGCTTGGCCGAATTCAAGGCAACAATAACACGCCTTATATCAGATAAAAGCCAAACCCAGCAGCAGCTGGCTGAGGTTGATAGCTACCTACAGCAGTACCAGCACCACAGCCAGCTAAATGTGGATATAAGTGGCTTAAATACCCTCGGCTTAACTCTCAAAGCTGAGCTTGAAAATAACTATAAGCTGTATCAGCAGCAGCACTTAAAAGAGCAAGAAAATAAGGATCTGACCCATCAATTAAACGCCCTAAAGCAAGAACAGGCCACGAACCAGGCCCTTTATGAGACAAAACAAGCCAAGTTAACTGAGTTATATCACGCGCAGCAAGCCCTGTTACAGGGGCAGCCTTTGGCGGCACTTCGTCAGCAGCAAGAGTACAATGATGCCTTGAGCACGCAGCTGTCCATACTACAGCAGCACCTTGATAATAAAGCTGAATTGGCTACTCAAATCAGCGCTGAAAAGGCAGTCACCACTCAGTTTGACTCAGATATGGCTGACCTAAAAAGCGCCATTGAACAGGCTGAGCAAGATCTTGAGATGCTAAACCGTCATCAGCAGGACAAACAATCTCAAGTAGAACAACAACAAAAAATCATTGAGCTGGAGGCCAAGCTTGAGGATTATATCGAGCTGTTAGCCCATAATCAGCCCTGTCCACTGTGTGGCTCTACCGAACACCCTAGTGTTGCTAACAAAAAATCTAATTCATCTGAGGCTCATACCAAGCTCCATCAATTAAAAGATGAGCTGTCTCAAATAGTCGCTAAAATTAATCGTGCCAAGCAAAATTTGGACGACGCCAAGCTGGCTTATAAAAACACTGAGTATAAGCAGCAACAAAGCCATGCTCAGCTGACAAACCAGCTACAGCGACTTAATACAACACTAAGCCAGATACTAAGCCATACTAATACGTTATCTGAGCAATTAAGTGCTGACCCCACTGTGCTGCAACAGCAGTTACTAAATAGCAGCGCTCACCTTCATGAAACTGATCCTCAAAGCAGCGATCCAAATAATCATCAAAACGACCAGCAGCCAGCGGCGCCTAAGCCGGCTCTCTTGTTAAAGCTATCGCAGCTAACAGCAGGTTTTGACAGTCAGCCAAGCCAGCAGCAGCTTGAGGCTTTACTAGCCACGGGTAAGCAAATTACAGCGTGTATTTATGACGCACAGCAGCGATTACACCATCAAAAACAGCAGATTAAGCAGTCTTTAGAGGAACAAGATGCGCTGACCCAGCAGATAACAGATATCGAGAAGCGGCATAAAGCGATAGAGGCTGATAACCAAAGGCTAATGATGCACATCAAGGACATTGAATCCAAGCAGCAGCTTAACCAGCATAGTATCACTCAAGCTACAGCCTTTATAGATCAAGGTTTCAGTAAGCTTGGTGAGAGCGTCCAACAGCTGCAAGGTTTGCTAGATAAGTATAAAGACAGTGCGGCGATTAATGACGCCTCACAGACCCTTACTGATTGCGAGCAGTCACTGGCTCAGCTTAGACACTGTATGAATAATCAGCAACACTTAGATGACAAGCAGTGCTATGACTCATTACAGCCGCTACGCAATCTTAGTCAATGGATGGGCACACTCAATAACAGCTATGCAGCCAAGCTGACCTCCAAGCAGCAGCTCTTCACTGAGATCCAAACATTAGACACACAGCTTAAAAGCAATCAGGCTCAGGCAGACAAAGAGCACAGCCAGCTTGCGCTATTGACTGACACCATCCGTCAGCTGTCACATGAGATGACTCAGCTGCAAAGCCGCCGCCGTGATTTATTTGGTGATAAGCAAGTCAATAGCGAAGACAGCAGATTGCGTGCCGCGCTTGATAGTGCCAAAGACCAGCTTAACCAAATAAATAAAGAGCACAGCCATACGCAGCATCAATTAAGCACGCTTCAAGCAGAAAGCCTACGCCTTGAGGCTCAGCTGTCTGAATTACAAAGTCAACTTGCTCAGCAAGAGCACGCGCTAGGCACACAGCTTCTTGCCCATGATTTTGATTCTGAGGCCGATTATTTGGCCGCTCGCCTGCCCAAAGAAGAGCGTGATGCGCTCAATCAACGACAGCAAGAGATTGTTAATGCCCTAAATTATGCCCAAAATGCTTTAAAAACGGTTGAACATCAGCTACAGCATAAAACGGCTAATCCGCAAACCACAGACACCAAAGAAAATCTACAGGCTAAGCGGCAACAGCAACAAGACATGGTCGATGAGCTTATCGAACAGGTGGGCGGCATCAATCAGCAGCTACAAACCAATGAGGCACGAAAAACAGATCAGCGCTCCCAACTTGAGAAGATAGCTGAGCAAAAACAAAAGCTGAAAGTCTGGCAAGAGCTCTATGGCTTAATTGGCTCTGCCGATGGTAAAAAATACCGCACCTTCGCTCAAGGGCTCACCTTTGAGATTATGGTCAGCAACGCCAATACTCAGCTGCGCAAAATGAGTGACCGATACATACTGGTACGTGACGAGAACAGTCCGCTTGAGCTTAACGTTATTGATGACTATCAAGGCGGATTGATACGCAGTACCAAAAACTTATCGGGCGGCGAAGGCTTCTTAATCAGTCTGGCTTTGGCACTGGGGTTATCGAGTATGGCCAGCCAAAACATTCGGGTCGACTCGCTGTTCTTGGATGAAGGCTTTGGTACACTTGATGAGGACTCGCTGGATGTGGCGCTCAATACGCTGACCAACTTGCAGCAAGAAGGCAAGCTGATTGGGATTATCTCACATGTGCAAGCGCTTAAAGATAGAATTCACACCCAAATTAGAGTGGATAAACTCTCAGGCGGATATAGTAAACTCAGCGGTCCTGGCTGTTCGGCGGTTAAGGATTAATGCCCTCTATTTTCTCATATGTCTCGTTATAAGCGCTAAGCTCAGTCATCATCATACTAAAGGCAGAATACAGGCAAATAAAAAGACCTCTTTATCGATAAAGAGGTCTTTTTGTTAGAGACACATAACGCTCATCATCAAGCGCTCGCTACTTACTCAGAAATCAGCTTGTTAATCTCGCTAATCATAACTGAGAGCGCTGATAAGCCTACTTCAGTACCGTTCAGCTTAGACATTTGACCCGCCATATCTTCAATGGCTTGTCTGTGAGCCTGTTGCCACTGCTCAAGAGTGGCCGCTGCATTGTCCTGAGACAACAGTTTGTTCATCATCTGACGCAAACTACGGGTCAGCTCATTAAGCAGCGCATAGCGCGCACGTCTGTCCCAGTGGTCTTGCTGCGGTAGATGCTCAACTTGTAGCATTAGCCAGTCGATATGCAGGTTTTGATAAACCTCAAAGTACAGCTGTGCAATCTCATCCACCGGGCGCTGATACTGCTCAGCCAGTAGCGCTGTGTCTAAGGCATCAATAGCATAGGGTAAGATGGCAAAGCTTTGAGCCTGATCTTGATTGAGTCCTAAGTCGGTCAACTCAGACACATCTTCTTCTAGATGTGTTTCGAACTGATGGGCAATAATGCCTTGTGACTGAGTTAATTCAGACACCCCATTTTTGAAGCGCTCAATGGTTGGTGCGACTTGCAAATCATTGCCAAAAGCATTAACCAGCCACACAATACCCTGCTCTAACACCGAGCGCACTCTGACTTCTAACTGCAGCAAGGTTACGGCGTCCACTTGGTTATCCAAGGCTTCAAGCGTCTGCCAGCTGTCAGTGACTGCAAAGATATCACGGGCAATGGCATAAGCGCGGATTAGGGTCGCTACGCTTTGATTGGTCTCTTCAAACAAGCGGAAGATGGCCTCAATACCCAAGCGGTTTACCACACTGTTGGTCAGATACGTACTGATGATCTCGCGATGCAAACGGTGACGGGTCATCTCATCAAAGAAACGGCTTGCCAGCTCATCTGGGAAGTATTTACGCAGCTCATTAACGAAATAAGGGTCATCAGGAAGATCTGACTCTAATAGCTGCTCATACACCCACATTTTGCCATAGGCCAATATCACAGCAAGCTCAGGGCGGGTCATACCAACGCCTGACTTCATGCGCTGCTCAATCACCTCATCACTTGGTAAGAATTCAATGGCTCTATCTAAACGGCCCTGTGCTTCTAGATAATCAATAATACGCTTATGATCGGTTAGGTTATCTGCCCCATCTAAATGACTGAGCTCTAAGGCTTGCGGCTGCAGATAGTTTTGACGCAGTACCAACTGAGCCACTTCATCGGTCATGCTCTTTAATAAGTCATTGCGCTGCTTGGTGGTCATATCACCTTGCTCAACCACTTTGCCCAATAAGATTTTTATATTGACCTCATGATCTGAGCAGTTAACACCGGCTGAGTTATCAATGGCATCGGTATATAAATGACCGCCTTCATGTTGTGGGCCACCATATAAGGCATACTCAATACGGCCTTGTTGGGTGCAGCCTAAGTTACCCCCTTCACCAAAGACTTTGGCACGGATATCCTCACCATTAACGCGAACCGCGTCATTAGCTCGGTCACCCACATCAGCATGGCTCTCCTCGCGGCTCTTGACGTACGTACCGATACCGCCGTTCCAAATTAAGTCCACCGGCGCTTTTAATAAGCGACCAATCAACTCATTGGGGGTTAAGCTGTCCTCAGAGATATCAAAGGCCGCTTTCATTTCATCAGTTATGACAATCGATTTATCTGAGCGTGAGAACACGCCGCCGCCTTGGCTAATAAGCGATTTTTCATAATCATCCCACGTTGAGCGCGGTAGATTAAATAAGCGCTCGCGTTCGGCGTAAGATGCCTCCGTATCTGGATTAGGATCGATAAAGATATGCAGATGGTTAAAGGCAGCTTGCAGCTTGATATGCTTAGACAGCAGCATGCCATTACCGAACACGTCGCCGCTCATATCACCAATACCCACGACGGTGAAGTCGTCTTTGTTTTGGATGTCTAGACCCAACATTCTAAAGTGACGTTTGACCGATTCCCAAGCGCCGCGAGCAGTAATCCCCATGGCCTTGTGGTCATAACCGACTGAGCCACCTGAGGTGTCAGTTTCAGAAATAAATGTCAAAATCACTCCATATATTGCACCTTTTAGGCTATAATTACCAGAAATAAATGTCGCATATTACCCGAAATAGATGTCAAATTCTTGCAAATAACCATAAATAGA
>NZ_CAJHBH010000015.1:0-58217 GCF_904846585.1 Psychrobacter sp. H7-1 | reverse complement strand
TGTGATTGCGTACGAGTTGCTGATAACGTTTAATAAGTCTCGTATCTAGGGTCATTTTCTCTATACCATACTGCGCTATTTTATCAAATTTATGCTCACTGATAAATTGTGTAGATACCTATGCCCTGAAGTGGGTGGTTTTACGGCGACCGGTGATAAAAAAGCCGATATCTACAGATATCGGCTTTTTTAATAGGTGAGGCTTAAGACTGCACATGTTAATAAACACAAAACTCTACCGTATGAAAGCCTGAGCCTACTACTCTGATGGTATGTTCACCCTTATTGTGAGTGACATAGCGATAATCATACTCGCCTTGATCAGGCAAAATTTTGCCTTTACTGTCTCTAACTGAGCGAACATCAGCGTCAGTATTAATCACCAACTCTTGATTGGCGCCCAAAAAGATCTTAAATAAACGCGTATTTTGTAAGCTACCGGTATAACTGCCACAATAGCTGCCTTTGGCAAAAGTCACTTGAGTAGTGGGCAATGCTTGCGCGGCCACAGACAGTGACACCGCCAAAGCTAATACGCTGCCTTTGATAAACCATTTTGATTTCATAGTGCCATACTCCCTGTCGCCCACTCTAGTTTGATAAAGTGCTGTGAAACTTTTTAAACAGTTAATTTCAGTCCTTTATATCAATTAATATAGCACTCAAGCTAGGGGCACACAATGGTTAACTGTCTTTTTTCAAAGGCGCTGTACTTTATTGCAACACACAAAATTCTACTTGGCTTTCAACGCGGCCAACCAGCTTAATAGTATGTGTACCAGAGCCCTTAGCAACGTAACGATAATTGGCACCGCCTTCATCATTAAGCAGCCGTCCTTTGCTATCGGTCACACTTTGTACATGACCATCGGTCTTCACAACTAGCGTCTGGTTAGCCGTCATTTCAACACTAAACATTCGGCCTGTGGTTAAATCACCTTGATACTGTCCACAATCACTGCCTTTGGCAAAAATCACTTCACTGGTGGGCAACGCTTGAGCAGGCAGTGCCATTAACATAGCACTCACCCAGCACACTTGAGTGCTGATTTTTTTGATCATAATCACAAATTCACTGTATACGGATTAAAACAATTGACGCGTAGGCCACAGGCGCAAAACTGTAACATTATCAATGCGCAATGACAAGGTTGGCTAGCCGTTAGCTGTTATTAATGGCATCCGTCTTTTAGCCTTACATCCACCCAAGCCCACGTAAAATGGCCGCCCCTATTGCCATTCCAAACAAGGAGAAGACAGTGGTAAAAGCTAGGATATTGGCAGCAAGCACTTCATTGCCTCCCATAGCCTTGGCCATGACATAGCTGGCTGCGGCTGTCGGTGATGCAACCATCAAAAATAAAACACCTAAGTGCACCCCAGTAAGCCCAAACGCAAGTCCTACCAATACCGCTAAGACAGGTGCGATAACAATACGGCCCACACTGGCCTGCATAGATAGCCCAGATAAGGCAAGCATAGAGCGCATATCAATAGTGGCACCAGCACAAATCAGTGCCAAAGGCAGAGATAATGCAGCTAGAAGTGAGCCGGTCTGAGTCACCACATTGGGTAGTTGAGGAAGGTTTAAAGAGGCAGCCAAAGCTTTGTAAGCAAAGGCGGCCAATAAGGAGAGAATTAATGGATTGGTAACTATTTTTTTACCCAGCATAAGGGCGTAGCCACGCTGACGGGCTTGTGGCTTTGATTCGCCTGTTGGGGTACGGGTTAAAGTAATCACTGCAAGCACGTTAAATACCAGAGTAATCACCCCCATATAAACCGCACCGATACTCAGCCCCTCATTGCCATAAGCGTTGGCCACTGTGGCCAAGCCAATAATGGCCATGTTACTGCGAAAGACGCCTTGGACGAATACACCTTTATCTTCATTACGCTCAATAAAGTACTTAGCATAAATTTCTGAGCCAAAAAATAACACTAACGTCACCAGCAGACCTGCCGCAATTAGGTTTAACTGCTCAGCAAAGTCCACCTTACTTTTTATGACGCTAAAAAACAGCAAACAAGGCAAAGCATAGTTAAATACCAGCTTTGAGGCTTGATCAATAAAGGCTTTACTAATTTGACCCTGTTTATACATAAAAAAGCCCAACCCCATCAGTATCAGGTTGGGCAGTACAATATTTAAAGCAAAGACAATGGCGTCAATCATGGCTCTCTCAAAGCTTGGTTATAGCTAGCGGTTGAGTTCATCATAATTGCCGCACAATTTTTTGTCTAGCACTTAGCACTAAGTAAGCCTCGGCGCTAACTAAACCTCGCCAGTGCTCAGTGCGACTAGGCGACTAGATATCTAACGCCGCTTTGGCTTTTTTCTGTTTTTTCAACGTCATACCCAAAAGCTGAATGGCAGCTGGGGTAACCCCGCTGATGCGGCTGGCCTGGGCCAAAGTTGCCGGACGAATATCATTGAGCTTTTGTACAATCTCATTGGACAGACCTGATACCGCTTTATAATCAAAATCAGCAGGCAGCTGCGTATTCTCTAAGCGCTTCATCTGATCAATGTCTTCTTGCTGACGATCGATATAGCCTGCATATTTGACTGAGATTTCAATCTGTCCACCCACATCAGCCGCCACTTGTGCACCCGTGACCGCAGCGATGTCGTTAAAGCCCACATTGGGACGCTTTAATAAGTCATAAGCGGTGGCCTCTTTTGACAACACTTCACCGGTTTGCTCAGTGAATTTTTTGCCAAGCTCGTTGTGCGGTGTGGCCCACAAGTCTTTTAGACGCGCAGATTCAGTGGCCATCGATTCCATTTTTTGCTGATAAGCCTGCCAGCGGGTATCATCCACTAAGCCAAGCTTGCGACCAATCTCAGTCAAACGCTGATCGGCATTGTCTTCACGCAGCAATAGACGGTATTCGGCGCGGCTGGTGAACATACGATATGGCTCTTTTGTCCCGTGGGTAATTAAGTCATCGACCAACACGCCCAGATACGCTTGGTCACGGCGTGGTGTCCAGCTGTCCATTACTGGATTGTCTTGGGTAGATAAGGCGGCGTTGACACCGGCCAATAACCCCTGCACGCCAGCTTCTTCATAGCCTGTGGTACCATTAATTTGACCGGCAAAGTATAAGCTATCAATAGACTTGGTTTCTAACGTGGGCTTAAGATTTTGCGGATTAAAGTAATCATACTCGATGGCATAGCCTGGGCGAGTAATATGTGCATTCTCTAGACCGGCCATGGTACGAATAAACTCAAGCTGCACGTCAAAGGGCAGACTGGTTGAGATACCATTTGGGTATAGCTCATGGGTAGTCAAGCCTTCTGGCTCAATAAAAATCTGATGGCTATTTTTGTCCGCAAAACGGTGGATTTTATCCTCAATGGAGGGACAATAGCGCGGACCTACCCCTTCAATAGTACCTGAAAACAGAGGTGAGCGGTCTAGATGCTTACGGATAATGTCGTGCGTCTTTTCATTGGTATGGGTGATAAAGCAGTTCACCTGCTCAGGATGCATATCCACATTACCCATAAAGCTCATGACAGGTAGCGGCGTATCCCCTGGCTGCGTCTGCATCACACTGAAGTCTACCGTGCGTGCATCGATACGCGCAGGTGTCCCTGTCTTTAATCGCCCCACAGGCAGCTTTAATTCACGCAAACGCTCAGCCAATTTGATTGAGGGCTGGTCGCCGGCACGTCCGCCTTTAGAGTTATCTAAGCCAATGTGGATCACACCGCCTAAGAAAGTGCCTGACGTCAGCACCACTGTCTTGGTTCGAAAGATAATACCCGTCGCCGTTACTACCGCACAGGCTTTGCCATTTTCGACCAAAATATCATCAGCGCCTTGCTGAAATAAATCTAAGTTAGGCTGATTTTCTAGCGTATGGCGAATGGCGGCTTTGTACAAAATACGATCGGCTTGAGCTCGGGTGGCACGCACTGCAGCCCCTTTACGGCTGTTTAATACCCGAAACTGGATACCTGCCTTATCAGTGGCCAAAGCCATAGCGCCGCCTAACGCATCAATCTCACGTACCAAGTGCGATTTGCCAATACCCCCAATGGCTGGGTTACAGCTCATCTGTCCTAATGTCTCAATATTATGGGTCAGCAATAGCGTTTGTGCGCCCATACGCGCAGCCGCCAATGCTGCTTCGGTACCGGCATGTCCCCCACCAATGACAACAACGTCATAGGCCTTAGGATAAGTGATACCAGCGGTATTCGATGTGGAAGTAGATGACATAAACGCCTCGCCTGCTGTTTAACCAGCACATTACTAAAAGGGAGGGTCTTTTTGATTCGCTATAACACTGCCCTTATCAAAAGACCCACTAATCGGGAAACACACTCGGGTGGCAGTCGCCACAAAAGCTCAAACTTACTAAAAATAGGGTAACGGATAATTATAGCAAAATTCAGCCACCAGCTGTAGTGAAACTAAAGCCACTATACAATTAGGGTTATAACGGTATGGGTTATCACTATTGATACTGTATTGGTATAGGCGTCAGCAGAACATCCATCTGCTAAAACCGCGCAAAATACCATCATCGCGTGCCAACAATAAAGATTGGGTAATAAAAGTTCACATTATAGGCATATGACAACGGTGCCAATAACGCTACCCTATGCTATCTATAGCTATAATAATTAAAATTAACCCCATACTAATGATTTTATTGCTCTATTGAACAGCCTATAGGTTATAACACCTTCTTAAACCGATAACTTGAGGACTGCATGAAAACTGATTTTTTAACCCATTGCCCAGCAACCGGCCATCACACTTCATCAAATTCACACCCAACCCTTGCCTCATCACCCCAAGCCTCACCTCATACGGGTATCAAGCGCCTCAAGCTGAGCGTATTGGCGGCAATGACCGTCACAGCGCTGGCCGCTTGCAGTAGCTTACCTGCAGCCCAAAGTGACACAGATAACAAGGCTGCCCGTCCCGCTGTATCCTCAGCGGACACACACTTTGCTGATGATGATAGCCGTCATGAATATCAACTAGATAATGGGTTAAAAGTCATCATTAAAGAGGACCACAGAGCGCCGGTTGCCATGACTCAAATTTGGTATGGTGTGGGGTCAACCGATGAGCCTAAGGACAAAGGCGGTATCTCACATCTGCTTGAACACATGATGTTTAAAGGCACCAAAAAAGTCTCAGGTGCCGACTTTGATCGCTTAATTGCCAAGTTTGGCGGCGATCATAATGCCTTTACCAGCTATGACTACACCGGCTACTATGAGATGTTTCCAGTAAATCGCCTTGATTTGGCATTAGAGCTTGAGTCTGATCGCATGGTGAATCTGCGCTTTGACAGTGATGAATTTGTCCAAGAGTTTGCCCAAGAGCGCAACGTGGTGATGGAGGAGCGCCGCCAACGTACCGATGACAATCCTTTGGCGCGCGCCTTTGAAAAGTTTCGCAAAATGGCCCTGCCTGATAGCCCCAAAGGCGAGTCCGTCATTGGCCCGATGGATGAGATTGCCAATACCGATATCAAAGACTTACAACAGTGGTATGACACCTGGTATGCCCCAAACAACGCCACCTTGGTTATCGTGGGTGATGTCAATCCTAAAGAGACCCTAAAAAAAGTTGAGCATTATTTTGGGTCGATCAAGCACAAACCCATTCCTCAGCGTCCCTCAGTACAGCAGCAAGCTTTTCGCGGATATCAGCAGCAGACTGTAAAAGAAACGGTCAATGTTCCCACCTTAATTATGGCATTTAATGTGCCCACTCTGCCCAGCGCCATAACCGCTAACAGCTCTGATAAAGAGGTCTATGAGCTGTTAATGCTGCAATATATTATGGATGGCGGCTATGCTGCACGCTTCGAAAAAAACTTAGTACGCAAGCAAGGTTTACTGGCTTCAGTGGTGGCTTATTATGATGCTTATGAACGGGGTGATGGGCTGTTTATGGTGCAAGCCACTCCTCGTGAGGGAGTAAGCTTGGCTCAAGCACAAAAAGCAATTATAGATGAGATGGATACATTAAAAACCCAGACCATCAGCAAGCAAGAGCTTGAGCGGGCTCGCAACAACGCAATAAATGGCTTTGTGTTCTCGCAAGACAGTATGGCCGGTCAAGCCAATATGATAGGCAGCTTACAAGTACGCGGTTTGGATGATCGTTTGGTCACCACTTTACCTGATAAGTTGGCCAAAGTAACCAGCGCAGATGTCAATGCAGCTGCAAGCAAATATTTAGTTAATAATAACTTAAATGTGATGTATGTGGAGCCTGGTGATACACGTAGCGTCCTGCCTGCCTCTAATTCTATGCCAGATCAGCCCATGCCAGCTAAACCATAAAACCGCTAATTATGCGCCAATAAACGCCAGACCAATTGCCATTGACCACCAATAAAACACCCTTTTTAAAACTATAAAACCTAATTACGGATTTTGTTATGAAAGCACATGTGCCGCCTTTTTTATCTGTTAAACCGGCTTTACTTACCACCGCCTTGTTGGCCACATTCACCATGGGCGCCGCTTCTGCTCAAGCTGCCACAGAGATGCCCAGCGGTGAGCATGCCAGCGCTGATGTGGACATCACGCAGCCAATCAAAGCCATCGATAAGCTTGAGAGCTTAAAAAACGAGCAAAAGCTTAGCCTATCCATTCCCAAGTTTCAGCACTTCACCACCAGTAACGGTGTCCCTGTGATATTCGTCCAGACCAAGCAGCTGCCCATTGTTGATGTGGATTTACGCTTTAACGCAGGCAGTGCCCGTGATGAGAGTATTCGCAAACAAGGCTTTGGGCTGGCCAGCATGGTCGCCGACTTACTCACCAAAGGCACCAGAGATCTTGATGAGACGGCATTCGCTGAAGCGACTGAGCAGCTTGGGATTGAGCTATCCAGCGCCGCTTACAAAGACCAATTTGTGGTAAATTTGCGCAGCTTATCTGACGCTGAGCATCTAGACCCTGCCTTGTCCTTGATGAGCAGTATAATCACCCAGCCGCGCTTTGATGCGCAAGTGCTCGAGCGCAGTAAGGCCCAGCAAGTACTGGCGCTCAAACAAATGATGCAAAACCCCTCCTATTTAGCCAGTACCACCTTTAGCCAGACCCTGTACGGCTCGCATCCTTATGCCCATTCCCCTTATGGCACGCAGCAAAGTATTCCTGCTTTGACCCGTAATGATTTACAGAAGTTTCATGACACCTACTTTGTGGCGCAAAACGCCACTTTAAGTCTTACAGGAGATCTAAGCTTATCGCAGGCAAAACAGGCAGCAGAAGCCATTACCCAAGCACTGCCTCAAGGTAAGCCGGCGCCCAAATTACCCAATCCTACCCCCATTAAACAAAGCAAGTGGGTGCATGTCGATTATGACAGCGACCAAACCTCAGTGATGATCGGTCAACAAGGCTATCGCATAGACCCTAGTGCCAAGGGCATACAGCGTGGCACTGACTTTAGTATAGGTAATGAAGTGCTCGCCGGTAGTGGCTTTAGCTCACGCCTCATGGGTAAAGTGCGCAAGGAGCTTGGTTATACCTATGGTATTTATGGCAGTATGACCCCGATGCAAGCACCAGGCCCTTATACTATCCGTTTCTCAACCCGTAATGAAAAAGCCGATGAGGCCATCGCCGCCACATTACAGACGGTCAATGACACCTTAAAACAAGGCATCACCGCTCAAGAATTTAAACTGACCCAAGAGAGTCTGATTAATAGCTATCCGATGGGCTTTGCCAGTAATGCCGGTATCAACGGTATGCTGGGTGTGCTTAATTTTAATAAGCTGCCTGACTCGTATATTACTGACTACATCAATAGAGTCGAAGGTGCACGTATCGACCAGGTCAATACTGCCCTACGTGACACCCTGACCCCAGATAAATTTATCATCGTCACTGTGGGCAAGCCCGACATTGCAAAAAACTCACAACTACAAAAGCTTAAGTAAAGTACTGCCTTTTATTGGCGCTCTTTATATATCTAAGCGCAAAAAAAAAGACACCCGCTTTACGTGGGTGTCTTTTTTTGTGGATAGGCTGCTTAAATTGTTAGGTTCAGACGGTCAATCCAGTAAAGGGTTTATGGCTACTGAAGATTAATAGTCACCTCACCTTGCTGCTGATCTAACGGATAAGCCATGCCTGCAAACTTCAATCGAACCACGTATTTGTCAGCTTGTTCCACAAGCACCGCACCATTATCGAAATCATGCTGCATAGGAGAAATCAAATAGGCTTTGATGCTTCTAGGCTCAGTATGTACGGAGAGAGTTTGGCCTTTATCAGGATATAAATAGTAGTCACAAGAGTTGCTGGCTGATGCGTTGAAATCTCGCTCAATCTGGACCGCATCAAGTTCAGATTCGACAAGCTTTGGGCAGAGATCTTTGTCTCCTTGACCATACTTAGTAGAAAGCTTGGTTCTATCAGCACCAATAGGCTCAGGCAGATTGTGCAGCGAGAAGCTGTCTTGATGAGATAGATTTGCCTCGTCACCGATCAATTCAATTTTTTGACTAAATTCTGGCAAACCAATAGGAGTGATAGCAGGCAAGCCGGTGTCCGTAATGTCTCGCCACTCTTCGGCCTTGGTCTGACTAAACAAAGTATCTGTCGGTTTGCAAGCAACGATAGGCGTTGCCATTATAAAACAGCTTAACACTGCCAGATACGATGATGATGTTATTTTCAATGCTTATGCCTCAAATGGTGTCTACCCTCTATACCGCTCATGAATAATTATTACTTTCGTTCACCCAGCGCTAAGCGCTGTTAATTATGCAAAAAGCATGAACCTAAAGTTCATCCGGCAAACCGAGGCTAATTATCATACACAAAGAAGTGTGGCGTAGAGAGTATTCAAGAAATTGACAGAGGATAATATTAAGCCCTGATACAAGTGTTAACTCATTTGTTAAGATAGAACTTAAGACCAGGACCGTACATATTATACACCATTTTTACATAAGTAATAAGAATATTATCAATATTTCGGTTGACTTAATTTATATAGCGGCAATAAGAGTTAGGGTCTGAGTACTGAGCGCCCCAGGTACGATAGCCTTGGGTATCTAGATGTATGGCGCCTGTGGAATATAACCCCAAACCAAAGTTATAGGCCTCACCTTGACTTGACCAAAACTGACACAGTTTATCTTGCATACCGCTCTTATACCAAGGCTGCGACTCATACTCAGGCACCCAGATATCAATGGCGCCATTGGTCATGTGTTTACTGGCCCCTGCTCCGCCAGCACAAGCATTTAACCCAGGTGAACGATAAGTGGAGCGAATCTCAGCGGTGGCTGGAATGACCCCTTGTTTTTTGAGCTGATCATATAGCCGTAGGGTCGGTATCATATTCGACCACAGCTCACGCGGCGGTAACTGATACTGCTCATATCCACATTTTTCCCAGCTGCGCGCTGTGGTCAACAACTGATCAAGCGGTGGCACACTATCGCTACCCACATAACCGGCCAAGTATCGCTGGTATTGCCCCACATCACCTGCCCGATAAGAGGCACTATTTAACCACTGGGTGAAGCTGTAATTTTGTTCACCAAATCCAGTATTATAATTAGGCTGATTGGGATAATGATTGGTATTGGCTGGACGAATGGTGGTGCTTTGCTCAATAGTCAGCTCTTTAGTGCGAATAAGATTGCCTAGCGCATCGGTTTGGGTGTTGCCAGCACTCACGGGCCTGATTTTTCTTTGCTCATTAATGCTTGCGCCTGAGGTCTCAGCCATACTCGT
Source organism: Psychrobacter sp. H7-1 (assembly GCF_904846585.1). NCBI lineage: Bacteria > Pseudomonadati > Pseudomonadota > Gammaproteobacteria > Moraxellales > Moraxellaceae > Psychrobacter > Psychrobacter sp. H7-1. The sequence goes on along the minus strand of NZ_CAJHBH010000015.1, from coordinate 48,466 downwards.
ACAGCTGGTGGCTAATAAGAGGGCGGCAGCGGTTACACCTAGCGGGAATTTTATGGGGCTGTTCATAGTGGTGCGGTATCCAGTAAAGGTTGTATCAAACTTAAGATAAATTAATCAAGGTTTTAATTGATAGCACGTTGCAATTTATAGCAGGTTAATCGATCTGTCGTTACTTAATTGTTATGTCAGATTAGCGCGCATGGGCAGCTGTGCTTATAAGAAGCAGGTTTACTCATCATACAAAAAATTAGAGATAAAGTTGGTACATTGATACTATCAAATTTGCCATAGTCACGCTAAACTATAGCGTCCCACTTCTTACCAAACTATTGCTCGTGTTTAGATTATTTGCTATTGAGCTGTCAGGTTTGTCAAAAACGCAGCAACACTAGATAATTGATGGCTTAATTGAGTGGTTCAACTCAATATCGCTACGATGCACGCCCCCTTTACTAACTTCAGTAAAAAAACCGCCCTATGTCAAAGAACCAACAATATCGATTTTCTCGGCAAACACATCATTTTGGCCGAGATGACAACATTAGTATCTGGCAACGCATACACATTGACCCTTGGTTGATGTTACTGCTTTTGACCGTCTGTTTTATTGGTCTGGCCATTTTATACAGTGCTTCAACCCAAGATGTGGCGATGGTAACCCGTCAGATGGTCAGCTATCTAATCGCTTTTTCGGTGATGATAGGTATGGCGCAGATACCGCCTGGGATGTATCGTGATTTCACGCCGTTTTTTTATGTGATAGGCCTGTTCTCTTTGATATTGGTCGACCTCATCGGCGAGGTGCGTATGGGTGCTCAGCGCTGGATTGCCATTCCTGGTTTCGGTAGCGTGCAGCCTTCAGAGTTTATGAAGCTTGGCTTACCTATGATGTGTGCTTGGTATCTGTCACGCCGCGATTTGCCGCCCAACTTGATAACAGTGGCCTCGACATTGGCCATTATTGTTGTGCCAGTATTACTCATTGCTAAAGAGCCAGATTTGGGCACCTCGCTATTGGTTGCCGCCAGTGGCTTTTTTGTGCTGTTTTTAGCCGGTCTACCTTGGTGGATGATTGGCTCAGCCATTGGTTTGATGATTCCGCTGGTCTGGGCCGGCTGGATGTTCTTTATGCACGACTATCAAAAACAGCGGGTATTGACACTGTTAAACCCCGAGGCGGATATGCTGGGTGCGGGATGGAACATCACTCAGTCTAAGACAGCCATCGGTGCTGGCGGGCTGACAGGTAAAGGCTATCTAGAGGGGACTCAATCACATCTGCACTTTTTGCCGGAAGGACACACTGATTTTATTATTGCTGCTTTCTCAGAAGAGTTTGGGCTGCTTGGCGTCAGCGTGCTGATGTTTTTATATGCCTGTATTTTGGTGCGCTCACTGTTTATCGCCTCTGTGCATGTCGATACTTACGGCAGACTGCTTGCCGGCGCCATTGGCATGTCATTTTTTGTGTATGTGTTCGTTAATATTGGTATGGTGGGCGGTATCTTGCCAATCGTTGGGGTACCGCTGCCGCTGATCAGTTACGGCGGCACGGCCATTATTACCTTGATGGCAGGTTTCGGTCTGTTAATGTCGGTATATACCCACAATACCAAGTAATTAAAATGGCTTATTTTTAGGCGCTGATGCAAAGGTCTATAACGACACTAGCTGTCGTATAAAACTGCGTTTTGGCTGATAATCCCTTAAGTCTCTGGTTAAGTTTGTTATCATAAAGGGGCGGTATTCTTTAGATAACAGCGAGTAAAGTAGAGGCTTATGGGTTCGATTAATTACGACAAATTACAGGCCAAATTAAATATCTTAGCCGATGCGGCCAAGTATGACGTGTCTTGCTCCTCTTCAGGCGGCAATCGAAAAAACCAAGGCGGCGCTTTGGGAGACGCCTCAAAAAGTGGCATTTGCCACAGCTATACCGAAGATGGCCGCTGCGTTAGTCTACTCAAAATCCTACTCACCAATCACTGCATTTATGACTGCGCGTATTGTACCTCAAGGCGCAGTAACGACACTGTGCGTGCCGCTTTTACGGTCGAGGAAGTGGTTGATTTAACCATGCAGTTTTATCGGCGTAATTATATAGAAGGGCTATTTTTAAGCTCAGGCATCTTCAAAAGTGGCGACCATACTATGGAGCGCTTGGTGGCAGTGGCCAAGCTGTTGCGCACTCGAGAAGGCTTTAATGGCTATATTCACCTAAAGACCATACCCGGTGCCAGCAAAGAGCTGTTATATCAAGCCGGCCTATATGCTGATCGTCTAAGTGTCAATATCGAGATACCCACCAAGTCTGGCCTTGCGCTATTGGCCCCTGAAAAGAATCATGCTGAGCTGCAAGCACCCATGCAGACGGTAAAAGATAACATCATTACCATTAAAGAGAGCCGAAAAAAGCACAAGTTCGCTCCCAAATTCACCCCAGCTGGCCAAACCAGTCAAATGATAGTAGGCGCCAGTCAAGAGACCGACTTGCAAGTCATTCAACTGTCAAACCACTTTTATAAAAAGTATGATCTTAAGCGGGTGTATTACTCAGGCTATGTGCCTATGTTGTCCGATAGCCGCCTGCCCGCGATCGGCACCCCAGTGCCCTTAGTACGTGAAAACCGCTTGTATCAAGCCGACTGGTTGATGCGCTTTTATGGCTTTGCTGCTCATGAGATTGTAGAACCGCAGTCGCCATTTTTAGATTTAGACTGCGACCCAAAGCTTGCCTGGGCCATTCGTCACCGTGAGCATTTTCCGGTCAACATCCAGACCGCCCCTTATGAAGTTATCTTACGCGTGCCTGGTATTGGGGTAAAAACTGCCAAAAAAATCATCAAAGCCCGCCGCTTTAATCAGATTACCTTGGATCATCTAAAAAAAATGGGAGCCGCGGTCAATCGTGCCAAGTATTTTATTGCCACCACAGGTAAAAACGAACACCTAGCGCACTTAACTCGTGATAACTTCCGTCAATTTGTGCTGGGGCAAACCCAAACCAAGTTTGGCGATCAGCGCAGTGGCCAACTGGCGCTATTTTAGACAGCCCGCTTGATGAAATAGATAGGTGACACCTATGACCCAATCCCTCATCACCAACACCGCGCCTATTATTGTGTACCCTTCAAGCTTTGAGGGGTGGCTTAGCGCAGTTTTTTATGTGTATGAGCAGCGACTGCAAAATCAGCCTTATTTGCAGTGGGCCGACCAGCGCAGCTACCAGCTGTCACTTATTGATACTGCTCACTACGTTGATTTCGATGAAGATAAGGCACAGCGGGTGTTAGTTAAGCTCCATGCTTTATTCGGCCACTCAGGTATGCGCCAAATTTTATGGGGGTTTTTATCAGAGCAGTCCGATATTGGCGCTGTATTGTTCCAAGTGATTAAATATGCGCTAGATTTTCCTGCTCGGCAAGTACTACAAGATTTGGGGCATATGGCGGTACTTGAGCTGTCCAAAATTGTAAAATCTGTGGGGCGTGAAAAACACCGAATGGAGGCGTTTGTACGCTTTGAGCATACGATAGAAGATATTTATTTTTCGCGCGTAGAGCCGGACTTTAATGTCCTACCACTGATTGGAGAGCACTTTCGGCAGCGCTATCAAGATCAAAACTGGGCCATCTATGATTTGGTGCGTGGTTATGGTATTTATTATGACAAAAGCCAATCGACGCAAGCGGGCCCCGCACCCTTACAGCTTATCTCAGAGCTTGATGATCAAGTGATACACAATCCTGCCAGTATTCACAGTGAACAAGAGCTGCGTTATCAAAGGTTTTGGCAAGGCTATTTTGCCAATGTGACCATTAAAGAGCGCAAAAACCCTCGGCTACACAAGCAGTATTTGCCGCAGCGTTACTGGAAATACCTCACTGAAAAACAAGTGTTGCCATCGGCGGCTCATTTGTCCGAATCACGTTAGCCTGATAAGTTTTATTGGTCGTATCAGCCTTGTTTTTTGGTGCATTTTGACTGACAATGTGGCCGGCTATTCATTAGACGCTTTCAATTGCGTCCGCCACTTATTTTGACTCGGTTTTTAGGGTATTATTGATTTAGTACCGTTAATAAATGCCCAGTGTTCTAAACACCATATAAGGGGCTCCAATCAAAAGCCTTAAAACCCTATATGGTTTACTCAATCGTTCAATTACTCCACTGACTCAGTTGCCCTTATGAAAGTGATGCGCCTGCTCTCTTCTTTAAAGCACGATGAATCCGAACGAGGGATTTTTCATCTTGGCCGCGCCTTGGTAAAACGGGGACACACCTCGATTATTATCTCCTCAGCTGACAAAGAGCACGATTTGGTCAAGCGCCTTGAGCGTGATGGTAACATCTATAATCAGCTGTCTTTAGAAAAGAAGTCTTGGCTGGCGCTACGCCAAGTGCTGCCGCTTCGCAGGCTTATTGAGAAGCATCAGCCGGATATTATTCATATCCATTCACGCACGCCGGCTTGGATATTGCATTGGGCATTAAAAGGCGCCAAGGTTAAGCGAAAACCTAAGCTTGTGGCGACCATGTATGGCTTTTATCCACTTAATAATTACTCGCGCGCGCTGCTTAATGTCGACCGTTTAATTACCGTCTCTGATAGCGTCAGTGATTATCTGATGCAGGGGCTCAAAGAGCTCAAAAACCCACCCCGCTCTATTACTCGTATCTATCGAGGCGTCGATACCCGCAGCTTTCCTTACCGTTACAACCCTTCTGTGTACTGGCTACGCCGCACTTTTGCTGAATATCCTGAGCTTGAGCACAAAAAGTGGCTACTGTTTCCCACCATTATAGGGCAAGAGTATGGACAAGAGTGGCTGATAGATGTGGTGGGTAATTTGGGTGAGGCTTTTCCCAATATTCATATTATTATTATGGATGATGAGTCGCGTCATGGTGTGGTGCACGATGAATTTTTACAGCGGGTTAATGCGTTAGAGCTTCAAGATAAGTTCACCTTCATTGGCTCTAAACGCAATGACATGCGTGAGTGGCTGGCAGCGGCTAACTTAGTGCTGGGCCTTGCCAATCAACCTGAATCTATTGGTATTAATATCTTACAAGCCATTCACTTAGGCACGCCTGTGGTGGGCTGGAACAAAGCCGCTTTTAATGAGATTTTGCGTCCTTTATACCCGCAAGGTTTGGTCAAAGAAAATACAGCCTACGCGCTGTGTAAAGTTATTCGCAGCCAATTAGAGAATGTGATGCGCCCCTCTATCACAGATAAATTCACCATGCAGCAAATGATTGATGAGACTTTAGAGGTGTATAGCACGTTATATGATGCCAACCAGCTCAGCTACAGTGATACGTTTATTGAAAAAAAGCGGCTGAAAAAAAAGCGCAGCAAAACTTACGATGACAAGGATAGCAGAAGAATAGTAGAAGGAGAGTAGACAGCTACTTAGTTTGAATGTGAGTGTCTGTTGTGTCAACAAGCCGATGCTTATTAAAGTTAATGCTGACTACAAATGGTAGATAAGAAAAAACCCAAGTCTAGGGCAGAGACTTGGGTCTTGGGGCGCGATTTATTATTATTATTTCCTTTTTAGACTCTTCCTTAGTCTAATAAATAACCTAAATGAGAAGTTTTAGTGAGTTTACAGGGCAATAAACCAATAAAACTTGCTGAAATCTCTAACAGCACAGTTAAGTTATTTAATCAACACTGCTATCCGTGCCATCCTTGTGTTGATGTGCCCATTGTATGCTCAACTCACTTGGCTGCATAGCAGGCAAAAGCCCATTTTAGCGTAAGCATTTGCTTACAAGCTTAAGGCCTCTGCGGTGGTGGTGTGGTCGTCATCTCCGCTTCCGTATTATCCCCATTTTGCTGCTCGGCATGCTCCTCAGATAAACGCACCCCCTCTTTTTTGCCCTCTTCAATTTTTTCTGCGGTTTCTTGCTTATCTTTAAGCGTGGCAGAGGTGGCATTTTGCTCTTGCTCCGCTTGAGCGCAATGTTCATATTGTAATGTGGTCAATACTGGAAAATGATCGGAGCCGATAGAGGGCAAGCGCTCAATATTCACTAAGGTAAAGCAGGGACTATGAAAAATATGGTCTAAGGCCCAGCGCAAAAACGGATAGTTGACATGAAAGGTATTGATAAAAAAGCGCCCGATACGCGGATCTAACAGCCCCGAGATACGCTGGAACATTAAGGTGGTTTTTGACCAAGCCACATCGTTTAAGTCTCCCGCCAAAATCGCAGTCTGGTCATTGGCCTTAATATGACGGCCCACTATTAATAACTCCGCATCTCGCGTGGTGGACTTATCGGCCTCAGTTGGACTGGGCGGCATAGGATGCAAACAATACAGCCAAATCACCTCATCATTACTGAGCCGCACTTGAGTATGGATAGAGGGGATATCGTCGATGAGCAGATACTTCACTTCAGGGTCAATCAGCTCAAGCTTGGAGTACAAATGCATGCCATATAAGTTATCTAACGGCACCTTTACCGTATAAGGATACTCAGACTCAATGGCTTCAAGTGCCCGCTCCCACTTCTTATCCGACTCTAAGGTGATTAAAATATCGGGCTGTTTTTGACTCACTAAATCTACCAACGCTTGGGTATTGTTGTTGGGCGTGAGCACATTAGATACCATCAGCTTCACTTGTACCGGATTGTCCATCGCCTTAGCCAATAGCACCTCTTGCTTCCATAGCCGAGTATAAGGCAATACCATACGCAGCTGAAAGCCTATGGCCAGTACCAAGGCTATTATCAATGCAATCTCAGGCCACTGCCAGTCTGGCGTTAGTAGCAACAAGCCTATTAAGCTTACCACCCCAATAACCAAAAACTGAATCCTAGGAAAATCTACCCCCCTCACCCACCAGTTATCCAGCGGCAATAGCCCCCAAGCACTGGCAAAGATAATCAGACCTGCCAATATTTGAAACGTAGTATGTAATATATCGAGCATAAAGTATCCAGTGGGTGGAAAGTTAGAGAATAAAAACCAAGGTATTCACAATAAGGGTATCAAAAACAAAGGTATCAACAATCACGCTGTATCAAATTGGGCTAAAAACACCTGCCAATACAACAGCTAAGCGGCGCAAAACCAATCTTGATAAAAAAAAGCATAAAAATTAAGCCGCTGCTCTTGCATTTTATATCATATCAAGGCAATGTAATCGGTTGCGTATAAGTTATTTCGTTTGTAATTAAAGGCAAACAAGTAACTTGGCTACTGTATTTTGTAGCCAAGCTCTGCCGCTTATTGAGCAAATCTGAGCACAGCGTTATTCATTAAATAAATCATTTTAGACGAATACACAAGGGGTATTTCATGAGTCAATTAAAAGTAGGTCTTGTTGGATGGCGTGGCATGGTAGGTTCTGTGCTTATGCAGCGTATGGTTGAGGAAAATGATTTTGCAAATATCACCCCCATTTTCTTTTCGACCAGTAACGCCGGTGGTGATGCACCAAGCTTTGAGGGCGTCACGCACACCGAAGACAGTGCTACACTAAAAGATGCTCATGATATCGAAGCGCTCAGCAGCTGTGACGTGATTATCACTTGTCAAGGCGGCGACTACACAAAAGCGGTACATGGCCCACTGCGTGATTCAGGTTGGCAAGGTTACTGGGTCGATGCCGCCAGCAGCCTACGCATGGAGCAAGATAGCGTCATTATCCTAGATCCGGTTAACCGCTCAGTTATCGATGAGGCGCTACAACAAGGTACCAAAGACTTTATCGGTGGTAACTGTACAGTATCACTGATGCTGATGGCCATTGGCGAGTTATTCAACCGTGGCTGGGTGGAGTGGGTATCAGCCATGACCTACCAAGCCGCTAGTGGCTCAGGTGCCAACAACATGCGCGAGCTCATCAGCGGCATGGGCTTATTACGCGACTCAGTCGCTGACGAGTTGGCCAATCCTGCCAGCGCCATCTTGGCCATTGATAAAAAAATTGCCGAAACTCAGCGCAGCGACAGCTTCCCTACCCAGTACTTTGGTGTTCCACTCGCCGGCAGCTTAATCCCTTATATTGACAGCCAGCTTGAAAACAAGCAATCTCGTGAAGAATGGAAAGGCGGCGTTGAAACCAACAAAATTCTAAACAACCAAGGTGCGGATATTATCCCAATCGATGGCCTATGCGTTCGTGTTGGCTCAATGCGTTGTCATGCTCAAGGCTTAACCATTAAGCTAAAACAAGATATTCCACTAGAGGAAATTGAAGCGGCATTAAAGAACAGCGGCAATCAATGGTTAGACTTCGTAGAAGATGACAAAGAGCAGACCATGCAGCGTCTGACGCCTGTCGCCGTTACCGGTACCTTAACCGTGGCACTTGGCCGTCTACGTAAGCTTAATATGGGACCTGAGTACCTAGGTGCCTTCACTGTTGGTGACCAACTACTGTGGGGTGCTGCAGAGCCTTTACGCCGTATGCTTAACATCATTCAGCAGCAAGGCTAAGCCCTACTACATTACAGATTAGCTGGATTATTGACATTTCATCTCAAACAAAAACCCCTAGCAATGCTAGGGGTTTTTGTTTGATTCACTGTTTAATTGTTTATTGTGACACTCTGCCATTAGCTTATCAAAGTATTAATAAAGACAATAATTACCCCAATTGGTGCAATAAACTTAGCCACTATTTGCCACAAGGTCCAAGCACCACCTGAAAGCCCCAGCTCTTGACGTACGCTGTCTTGGCTCATGACCCAGCCGGCAAATACAATCGCGGCCAAGCCGGCCAATGGCAACATAAATTTGCTGGTCAACTTATCTAATAAATCAAAGATATTGTTGCCGAAGATAAGTACATCTGACCATAGGTTGAAAGACAATAATGCCGCCACACCCAATAACCAAATGGCGATAGTGGCCACGATAACCGAGGTCGTACGGCTCATTGACGTACGCTCTTCTAAGAACTCAATAGAGGGCTCAATCAATGAAATAGAAGAGGTCAGCGCTGCAAAGGTCACCAATAAGAAGAACAAGGTACCCAAAAGTGCGCCTGCTGTCATACTACCAAAGGCAATCGGTAAGCTTACAAAGATAAGGCCAGGGCCTGCAGCAGGATCCATACCATGACTAAAGATAATTGGGAAAATCGCCAAACCTGCTACAAGAGCAATCACGGTATCCAAGATAACCACAGTACGCGCCATGCTCAATAAGCTGATGTTTTTACCCAAGTAAGAGCCATAAGTGACCATGATACCCATACCCAAAGATAAGGTAAAAAAGGCATGACCTAACGCTGATAAGATAATGGTTGATGAGTCAGGACCGGTCAACTTAGATAAGTCAGGTGAGAATAAATAAGTCACCGCTTCTGCAAAACCACCATTCATAATGTTGTAGCCTACGATGACGAATAGCAAAAGCGCCAACATAGGAATCATAATTTTTGAAGCTTTTTCGATACCACTGGTCACGCCAAGCGCCACAATAATTGCAGTGACACCCATAAATATTGTGTGCCAAATGGTCAAGGTGCCAGGAGAGGCCAACATACCGTTAAACACGCCTTCTACCGCTTCACCATTTAAGCCAGTAAAAGTGCCAGAACCTAGCTTAACCATATAGTTCAAGGCCCAGCCACCGATCACACTATAAAACGATAGAATTAAAAAGGCACCTAAAATACCCACCACACCAACGATGGCCCAATTTCTGCTTTTGCCTTCACTTGCGGCCACATCAGAAAAAGAGTCCATCGGGTTTTTTTGTCCGCGGCGGCCGATCATCCATTCAGCCACTAAGATAGGAAAACCTATCAGCGCGATACACAACAAATATGCCAATACGAAAGCAGAACCCCCACTTTCGCCTACCATATACGGGAATTTCCAAATATTTCCCAAGCCAACCGCCGAACCAACGGCAGCCATAATAAAGCCCACTTTCGAGCTCCACTGGGCATGATTTTGTTTGTTTGACATCTTCGTTCTCCAGCCATCCAAGGCTTAGTCTTAATCTTTGCCAATTTAGTAGTATTCAGTGATAGACATTTGTCACGCCCGTTAACACCAACTGGCTTCTAGTAATATGTATTTACAACTAATTACAAAGTAGTCTGTTTCATCAGCGTTTAAAAGTCAAGCGACTATAAAACAAAAAAGCCATAACTTTCGGTTATGGCTTTGAAAACTATTTGATTTTACTTACTTAAATTAAATTTAAATTAGCGAATAATTCCCCGCTTACTGCTTAATAATGAATCAATTAAAAGTTGAACTTTTGGCTCTTGCGGTAAGAAGTCTTGGGTCAGCTCCTCTATCACCTCTTCGGTGGTTTTTCCGGATTTAAAGATGAGCTTATAAGCGGTACGCAAGGTGTTAATGGTCTCTTTTGACCAGTCCTTACGGCGCATGCCTTCGATATTCAAACCGTGCGCTTGTGCGGGGTTGCCTGAAACCAACGTCATGGCTGCCACATCTTTTAGGATAACGCTACCGCCACCCACTAAGCTGTAGTCACCGATTTGACAAAATTGATGCACCCCAGCATTGCCGCCCAAAATCACATTGTTACCAATATGCACATGCCCAGCTACGCCCACGTTATTGGCCAAAATATTACCATCACCAACGATGCAGTCATGGGCAATGTGAGTATTTACCATAAATAAATTATTGCTGCCAATCTTAGTTAAGCTATTGTCTTGAATGGTGCCTCTATGGAAGCTACAAGCTTCACGTATTGAGTTGTTGTCACCAATCTCAAGCCAAGTCTCCTCACCATTGTATTTTAGATCCTGGCAGTCTTCACCGATACTGGCAAACTGAAAAATCTCATTATTTTTACCAATACGGGTGTTTTTGGTGACCACCACATGACGCAATAGCTTCGTGCCAGCCCCAATACTGACATTATCTCCCACGATACAGTAAGGTCCTATCGAAGCTGTTTCGTGAATCTCCGCTGTGCTCGAGACGATGGCAGTGGGATGGATTTGTGTCATTAAAGCAACCTGTTATTTAAGTGAATATAAGTAAGGGGTAGCCGCAGCTATAGGACCTCATATCGCCTCACTAAAGCTTAAGCGGGGCAAAAAGCGGCCAAGTGTTAAAAAGGGCAAATAAATTTATCAGCCGCCGATATCTAAAGTTTTATCTTAGAGATTTGGTCTATAGCTGGGCTTAAATAGACCTATTTTGAGCGACTGTCTTGACGCATAATCATCAGCTCAGCACTGGCCGCTAGCGTATCCTCAACATAAGCTTTACATTCAAACTTATACACATCACGCTTTTGAGTCAATAGCCTAGATTTTAATATTAGCTTGTCACCAGGCACCACAGGGCATCTAAATCGCACTTTATCAACACCTGCAAATAAAAACAAATGACCATCTGCAGCAGAGATACCACGGCTAATAAACGCCAAGACACCAGAGACTTGTGCTAAAGCTTCAACAATTAATACCCCAGGCATAATAGGCTGCTCAGGGAAGTGCCCTTGAAAAAATGGCTCGTTAATAGTGACATTTTTATAGCCGCTTATCCACTGACCAGAGCTACAATCGGTGACTCTATCGACCAACATAAAAGGGTATCTATGTGGTAAGTAGCGTTTTAGCGCCTCGAATCGTAGCGGTAAGCTGACCCCTTGGTCGGCTAAAGCTTGGTGGTCTTCTGCAGTCATTTGCCACTCATTTTGAGTGGTGGCCGCTGCCGTTGGGGTTATCGTGTCACAGTTAATTGTCATGGGCCATCCTCGCCTAAAATATAATTATAATGATGTTTTTTTAATTGATTTAATTGTCTTTTTTTCCTAACGCGCGCAATTTTACCATAGCACGGCGCCAATCCATGGCGGGCATAGCAGCCACCCCTGAAGAGTAGACGCCAGGCTTTTTAATGGATTTTGTTACCAGTGTCATGCCTGTTAATACCACGCCATCAGCTATCTGTAGGTGGCCGGCAATACCCACACCACCGCCTATCATACAGCTTTTACCTATGATAACGCTACCAGCAATACCGGCATTACCGGCAATGGCAGTACCCGCACCAACCTTCACATTATGACCAATTTGTACCAAATTATCTATAATGACATTATCTTCAATGAGGGTATCGCCAATAGCCCCACGGTCGATACACGTGTTACTGCCAATGCGTACTTTGTTGCCGATGACGACGCGTCCTAATTGCACAATACGCTCCCAGCCCTGAACGGCAGTATTGCCTAAAGGGGCAAAACCAAAGCCTTCTGAGCCCACACTGGCGCCTGCATGAATGCGAACTTGATCGCCCATCTGGGTATCATGACCAATAAATACCTGCGGATACAGCTCACAGTTATCGCCTATGATGGCATGCGGCTCAATGTGTACTTGGGCATGCAGCCGAGTACCTGAGCCAATTTTTACCTGATCACCCACCACACAAAATGGCCCAATAGACACGCCCTCACCCAGTAGCGCACTGCTGGACACTTGCGCTGTCGGATGAATAAAGGTCGCGGCATTCGCATCTAAAGCCTGAGGCTCAAACAGATGCGTGACACTGGCATAGGCCGCATAAGGAGAGGCGACCACCACAGCCACACTATGAGCTGGCACCGCACTGGCACTGTCTTGCGCCACCAGTACCACAGCGGCCTGTGTGCTGGGCAGTGCCGACGCATAGGCTTTGTCATTTAAAAAACTTATCTGTGCTGTACTGGCCTCATCTAAGCTGCCGATACCTGTGAGCGTTATTTGTAACTGCTCAGCGGTTAGCTGCGACTGGTTCAAGACAGGCTGACGCACGGTGATGGCAGCAATGACATCAGCCAGTGTGACAGACGGCTTAGCGGGGCTTATGGAGTCTATATGGCTCATAGCGACAGTATCAATCCTTATGGCTATCTTTAAGCAGCAAGTGGCCGGGTAAAATAAATGAGGGTGATTTTAAACTAAAAAGCCAAATCAGTGAAATTGAAATGGCTTTTTAATTTATGAATAGCAAGTGATGACAGATAAAGGCAGGCTTAGAAAGTACTACCAATCTGGAATTGGACTTCTTCTGTTTTGTCGCCCTCTTTATCACCAAAAGGTTTGGCATAGCTTAAAGAGATGGGACCAATAGGCGTGTACCAAGTCACACCAGCACCGGCACTATAACGCATAGAGTTATCTTGTCTTAGCAGTGGCACGCCATCTGCAGACTCTTCAAATTTGCCATCCACAAACTTAACTTTTTTGTCTTCTTTGTCAGTGGTATCAAATACTTGACCACCCTCAACGAAGAGCACCGGACGCACTTGGTCTGCCCAGTCGCCCTTAAATGGCATCGGTAAAATCAGCTCAGCACCCACAGTCGCCAGCGCATTACCACCCACCTCTTCGCCATACCCTTTACCAAAGGTCTCTAAATCTTGCTCATAACGATCCATTTGTGCAAAGTAAGGAGAGCGTGGACCTAAGCTTGAAGACTCATAACCGCGCACTGAGCCATAGCCCCCTGCGTAGAAGTTCTCATAAAACGGTAAGTCGTTACCGTAGCCCAGTTTTGCATAACCACGGGCGACGAAGTCTTTGGCCAGCGGGTAGTAAACGTTACCTTTATAGACGATTTTTTGGTAGGTTTGATCACCAAAGCCTAAATCTAGGTTCACGGTGTGGTTCATACCCTTCGTCGGGAACACAGGTCTGTCTAAGGTGCTGTAGTCCCAGCCTAACAATAAACTATAGGTGTTATAGTCATTCTTAAAGTTGGTACCTGATGTATTAGATTCGCTATCGGCGCTATAAGACTTAGCTTCACCGCCCTCTTTTAACAAGTCATAGGCATTGGAGATACCCATAAAGCGGCCACCACGAACTTCCGTATTGTCATAGTTGAAGCCTGCACTAATGCGCTTGGTTTCATCAATAGGATAGCTGTAGTTTAACGTACCACCGTAAGAGTCTGTCACATAGTTACTGACGTTGCGATCATCATATTTGGTCTTTCTGTAATAGCCGCTCACCCCTTGAGACACCCCGTTCTCAGTGAAGTACGGGTCGGTGAAGCCTAAGCTATATGAGTCGCGCGTCTGTGAGCGTGATAAGGCAGCATTTACTCGGTTACCTGTACCCATAAAGTTACGCTGACTGAAGTCTAGCTGGAAGGTCACACCGCCACTTTGTGAGTAACCGGCGGCGATGGTTGAGCTACCAGAAGGCTGCTCTTCTACCACGAAGTTGACGTCCACTTGATCAGGGCTGTTAGGCACAGGTTTGACATCCACATTGACGCCTTTAAAGAAGCCGGTACGCATCAAGCGCACTCTTGAGCTTTGAATTTTTTCGCTCGAGGCTAAGCTGCCCTCTAACTGACGCATTTCACGGCGCAGCACTTCATCTTGGGTCTTAATATTGCCGTTGAAGTTAATACGGCGAACGTACACAGGACGGGCCGGATCAATGAAGTAATCAATATCAACGGTTTTTGTTTCGTCGTTAATACGGGTAATGGGTCGAATTTGGGCAAAATAGTAGCCATCATCGCCATAATAGTTCTTTAAGGCTGTGGTTGACTGCTCAAGCTTGGCTTGTGAAAACTGCTCTCCGGGTTTAAAGGCAATCTTATCGTCTAATTTATCTTTGCTGTAAGTGGGGTTACCTAAAAAGTTAGCTTGACCAAATTTATACTGCTCACCTTCTGTCAAACTGACTTCAATAAAAACTTTATCTTTGCTTTCATTGATGTTTAAAATGGCATTATCTACGCTAAAGTTAACAAAGCCTTCGTTCATATACATGGCTTTGAGGTTCTCTAAGCTTGCTGCCAGCTTTTCTTTGGCATAACGGTCTGATTTCGACAGCATACGCGTCCATGAGGACTCTTTTACCGCAAACACATCTTTGATGTCTTCATCGCTAAAGTACTTATTACCAATCACGTTAATATCGACCACTTTGGCCGCTTTACCTTCGATAAAGCGCACAGTCAATTTTACGCGGTTGCCATCTAATAGCTGCTGATCAACTTCGATATCACTGTTGTAATAGCCTTGACCGATATACTGCTGCTGTAGTTCGTTGGCTACGTTTTGTACTGTGGACTGCTTTAATACCTCACCCACTGCGATGCCGGCGTATTTTAGACCATCTTCTAAGCCTTGTTTTGGGATAAGCTTGTTACCCTCAAAATTAATTTCAGCAACGATAGGACGCTCTACCACATAATAGGTTAAGCGGCCATTTTCTGTTTTTGCTTGAATGTTAGCAAAGTCACCTGTGGCATATAAAGCTTCAATGCTTTGCGCCAAATCTTGGTCACTAATTGTGTCGCCTACATTGGTATTGAGCAGAGGATATAAGCTCTCAGGTGTTAAACGCTGTAAGCCCTCAAATTGGATATCGGTGATTACCGTATCCGCAGCTTGAGCAGAAACAGCCATTATTGCTGCAAAGGCAGGGACTGCTATTAGTTGAGACATTTTAAATAAAGACGTTTGCATACATACAATCCGTAATTCAAAGAACGTGCTAAAGGTAAGGTAATTTTTTTAGTTTGTCATGAAACATTCAGTTCAAAACACCCAATATAACAAACTATTTAAAGCTATAAAATTAATAAAATCCAGTAATTTTGATTAAAAATAACGACTAAAGTCATTGGTAATTGCCAATATCATAAACGCCAGCAAGAACAAAAAGCCCATATTAAAGCCAATAATTTGCATTCTTTCTGACACCGGCTTACCTCGAATCAGCTCTATTAAGTAATATAATAAGTGACCGCCATCTAATACCGGAATGGGTAGCAGATTTAGCACAGCCAAGCTTAGGCTGATAAGGCCAGCGTTGGCCAGCACTTGCTCCCAACTGATTTCAAAGCTTTGTTTACTGATAACGGCAATGGTTATTGGGCCGGATAAGTTATCAAGTCCCACCTTACCTGTGATCATTTTACCCATAGAATTTAAGGTCATGGTCGCCAGCTGACCGGTCTTAGCAAAGGCTTTACCTACTGCACTGATAGGGTCGTAGGATACCATCGTTTTATAATCATCGGGTACTACAATCTCAACCGGGCTCACGCCTGCCCCAATTTGACCATATGTCTGACCGGCGGTCGCTTTTTTGCCCTGGGGCATAATTTGAAGCATGACAGGTTTTTCAAGTCCTTGCGCATCCTTTCGTAGCACCTTGAAGCTTAGCAAGGTTTCTGGATTGGCACGGATAATACGGGTCGCATCCAGCCAATCATTAATAGGCTGATCATTGATGGCCACTATCTTATCGCCGACCTTCATACCCTGACGAATGGCGGCACCATCCTGAGTCAATTGACCGATGATGGGCTCAATGTGCGGCTGCCAAGGCATCACCCCAAGACTGGTTAACGTGTCTTTTCCTGAGTCTTCGCCCTGCATAAAGTTCTTAATGGGTATCTCAACCTGCATCGTCTCAGAGCGTGCAGCAGAGGAGAGCGCCGCTGTCTGGGTATCGGTGCTTGGCGCTACTTGTTGTAAGGTAACCCCCACGGCACCGCTTTCACCCATACGATCGGCCAAGCGGTAATTAATCTCTTCCCAAGTTTGAACCTTGTGTCCGTCAACGGCAATAATTTTGTCGCCTTTGGGCAAGTTAACGGTAGCGGCCGGCGTGTCCGGTAAGATTGAGCCTATTCGGGTATTAAGCTGCTCGCTTGGTACCAAAAACAGCACTGAGAACAGCGCAATGGCGATGATAAAATTCATCACGGGCCCTGCTGCCACAATAGCAATCTTTTTTAGCGGATGCTGATTATTAAAGGCCAAGTGCTTTTCATGCTCAGCCACTGCCCCTTCGCGCTCATCTAGCATCTTCACATAGCCGCCTAACGGCAGTGCTGAGAGACGATAATTAATACCGGTTTTTTTGCTGGTCCAGCTGGCAAGCTTTGGCCCAAAGCCGATAGAGTAAGTCAGCACTTTTACGCCGCACATACGTGCCACAATATAGTGCCCCCACTCGTGCAGAGCGACCAGTGGCCCTAATATGGCCACAAAGGCCAAAAAGAACAATAACATGGTCATTAATTGCGACATGCCATAACCTCTAGTTGGGCTTGCTCACGAGCAATTTTATCTATCATCAAAATATCATTTAACTCAGTTATTTGGCGAACGCTGATATCAGCATGGCCCGCAACGGACTTATCTTTGCCAAGCATCTTGTCTAATACCTGAGCATTAATCAATGCAATGTCGGTTAATGAAACTTGCTGTTTTATAAATGCCTCTACCGCCACTTCATTGGCAGCGTTAAGTGTGATGCTGGCCGCCTGCCCTGACTGCATGGCCTCACGGGCCAGTTTTAGACAAGCAAATTTTTTCAAATCTGGTTTAATAAATTCTAAAGACGACAGCTGATATAAATCTAAAGATTCAACACCAGCGCTTATGCGATTGGGATAAGCCAGAGCATGGGCAATAGGCGTGCGCATATCAGGGCTGCCCATCTGTGCCAAGAAGCTGCCATCACAGTACTCCACCAAAGAGTGAATGATGCTTTGCGGATGGATAACCACATTGATTTGTGATTCTGCCAAATCAAATAAATGACAAGCTTCAATCAGCTCAAGCCCTTTATTCATCATAGTGGCTGAATCAACCGATATCTTTTGCCCCATAGACCAGTTGGGGTGCTTGACCGCTTCGCTCACGCTGGCCGCCTGCATCTGCTCCCAAGTTTTATTTAAAAACGGTCCCCCTGAGGCAGTCAACCACAGTTTTTTTACCCCATGACTGGCGTCGTGAATGGCGGTATTGTTTTGTTGTATTTGAGGTGGCAGACATTGAAAGATCGCATTGTGCTCAGAATCTAGCGGCAATAAGGTAGCACCATTGTCGCGTACGGCTTGCATCATCAAGCTGCCGGCCATCACTAGCGCCTCTTTATTGGCCAGTAGCACCCGTTTACCAGCTTTGGCCGCACTCAAAGTTGAGGCAAGCCCTGCTGCGCCCACAATGGCCGCAACCACCGTATCCACTTGAGGGTCTAGCGCAATATCATCAAGGCCAGCTTGTCCGCCCACCACCTCACAAGCTATCTGAGCGGCGGCTAAACGTGTGGCAAAATCATCTACCTTATTCTCTGGTACTGCCACACGGCTAGGACGAAACTGCTGACACAATTCAAATAACTTGTCTAAACGGCCATGACCGGATAAGGCATAAACTTGATAATGTTCAGGGTGAGCCGCTAGTATAGACAAAGTGCTGTCACCGATGGAGCCGGTTGCCCCGAGTACGGCAATGCGTTGGGTCATAAGGTACCTTTAATACGTCTGAAGAAATAAAATACTAAAAAATAAGGCTGTGAGTTCAAAGCAGTGCTGATCTCAAACAGCCTTAACAGTTGCCTTAAAGACAGGCCACATAAATGGGGTGGGTAATAAAAATATTAGCCAAATGCCAACAGGCCTGAGTATTGCAGGCCCCAAAAGCCCAAAGCAAAGATGGGGGTGGCAGAAAGTAGCGAATCAATGCGGTCTAATACGCCGCCATGACCTGGCAAAATACTGCCAGAGTCTTTCACCCCAGCTTGGCGCTTGAGCATAGATTCAAACAAATCACCCAGTACTGACGCCAGTATGGTCACCAAAGACAAGCCTACGAATAAGGCAAGCTGAGTGGTCGTCAATTGCAGCTTAAAGAAGCTGATGGCAATAACCACTATGAAGCCTGTCGCTAGACCACCTGCCAGACCCTCCATACTCTTATTTGGAGAGACATTGGGCGACATTTTGCGCTTACCAAGTTTGCGGCCCACAAAATAAGCCCCACTGTCTGCGCACCACACCAGCAAAAACACATACATCAGCCACCAAGGTGACTGCAGCCATAAATAATACATGGCGCTAATGGCAGCCGTTAACAGCACCATGCCCAGTATAGATAGCTGCTTACCATACCAACCGGTGGTGGCTGGAAACTGAGTTACCCAAGACAAAGCCATCAGCCAAATCAAAGTAGAAGCGCTCCACCAAGCCGGCCAAGAGTTTGGCAACATCATAGTTGCCATGGTTATCGCCAACACCAACACCACAAACAGTGCCGGCACATGCCACTTAGGCATAAGCTTGGTCCACTCATAGCTGGCAATAGTCACGCCAACTGCCATAAGCCCTAGAAATAAATAAGGCTGAACAGAGACTTTGGACTGATCAGTAAATATTGCGACACCCACAATAATGACCAAGATGATAGCCGTCTTAATGCGTGTCCACATACTAGATACCTTTTTTATTTTATGATTGGGGTTCAAATTATGATTGCATCATGCTTTAAGGAGTCTAGATAAGTCCCCTTAATTTTGATACATGACTTTTACCACATAAATCACCAGAGCATCACTTAGCATGTGTATCTGCTGAGCTTTGTACGCTACCCTCTACCTGCTCACTGGTCTTACCAAAGCGGCGCTGACGGCGGGAGAACTCAAACAACATGCTATTGAGCTCTTTGGCAGCAAAATCAGGCCAGAGTGTGTCGGTGAAGAACAGTTCGGCATAAGCTGATTGCCACAATAAGAAGTTAGAAATTCGATACTCGCCCCCCGTACGAATGAGCATATCCACGTCGGGAACATCAGCCAGTTGCACCTTTTGACCCAAAGTGGCCACAGTGATATCTTCAGCCGCCAATGCCCCTTGGGCCACTTGCTGCGCTAACTGACGCGCTGCATTGGCAATGTCCCATTGCCCACCATAACTAATCGCAATCACCAAGGTCATCGCGTCATGAGCAGCCGTTTTTGCTTCTGCATCCGCCATTTGTGCTTGCAGCTCTTCGCTTAATTGACTTCTATCACCAATAAATCTTAAACGAATATTATACTTTTGCATCCGCGGCATCTGTTCGGTAATGGTAGCCGACAATAAGCGCATTAACAATGCCACTTCACTGGGCGGACGCTGCCAGTTTTCACTCGAAAAGGCAAAAACAGTCAGGACCTCAATACCGATTTTTACACAGTACTCGACCAGCGGATCTAAAGACTCTTTGCCCGCCACATGCCCTTGACCCTTTGCCATGCCATGCGCTTTTGCATAGCGGTTGTTACCATCCATAATAATGGCGATGTGCTTGGGCAATACTGCAGGCACAGTCAGGGAATCATCAGGGTTTAGGGGATTTGAAGATACAGGCTCAGTCATAATAATCTTTATCTGATTGTCTTGGTGAATGTGGGTTGCATTAGCCTAGATCTAAGTGAGCAATAGGAATAACATCTGCCTAGCGCTAGCCCTTAAGACATAGGCTCAATACAACCTAATAAGGCAAACCTAGCGAACCACTCACTTGAGCCGGTCCGCTAGGTTTTCTGCAAGGCTGTGCTGTTTTGGGTCATTATCAACCACAGCGGTGCTCATTAGCGTCTCACCAATTAGCTTGGCACAGCTTGCGTGTTATGGCTTGACTTATACTTCCATCAGCTCTTTTTCTTTGGCTTCAAGCTTGCTATCGATGCTTGCGATATATTTGTCAGTGATTTTTTGGATGTCGTCACTGGCGCGGCGCTCGTCATCTTCACTGATTTCTTTTTCTTTAGCCAACTCTTTAATATCATTAAGCATATCGCGGCGTACGTTGCGAATAGACACACGGCTGTTTTCGGCTTCACCACGGGCAAGCTTCTGCATGTCACGGCGGGTCTCTTCCGTCAATGCAGGCATAGGCACGCGAATCACATCGGCTGTCATTGGGTTTAGACCCAAGTCCGCCTCACGAATTGCTTTGTCTACAGCTTGTACCATTGAGCGCTCAAAAGGCTGAACCAATAGCGTACGTGAGTCTTCAACGTTAACGCTGGCCACTTGGTTTAGCGGCGTATCAGCGCCATAGTAGCTCACCATTACCCCAGATAGCATGCCGGGATGGGCACGGCCAGTACGTACTTTGCTAAAAGCATTCTCTAATGCTTCTAGGGTTTTTTTCATACGGTCTTCACCGTCTTTTTTAATATCATTAATCATAATCTATCCTTTATAGCTAAACAGTTATCAATCAAGCTTGTCCGACTATTTTGAGCCATTAACGGTTTTGAGCCACTAACGATCAAAGTAGCCGGGTTATTATTTAACTCAGTAAAACCAATGGGTGGCTATCAGCGACTTAGTGAAAAACGCGCGTGCCTTCATTTTCACCCATAATTACGTTCAATAACGAATTAGGCTTATTCATATCAAATACTTGTAGCGGCACATTGTGCTCACGGCATAAGGCAATGGCCGTTAAATCCATAACCCCAAGTTTTTGCTCAAGTACTTCATCAAAGGTCAGCGCATCATACTTCTTGGCATCTGCATGCTCACTAGGATCTTTATCGTATACGCCATCCACCTTAGTGGCTTTTAGGATAACGCCCGCTTCAATCTCAATGCCACGTAAGCAAGCGGCGGTATCAGTGGTAAAAAATGGGTTGCCGGTGCCAGCCACAAAGATACACACATCCCCATTTTTTAGATAACGAATGGCATTGCGGCTACTGTAGCTTTCAGTCACCTCACCGATAGGCAGTGCAGACATCAAACGGGTATTAATATTGCGGCGCTCTAGAGCATCACGCATGGCCAGACCATTCATTACGGTCGCCAACATACCCATTTGATCGCCTGTAACACGCCCTACCAACCCCTCTTTTTGAAGTTGGCTGCCACGATATAAGTTGCCGCCGCCCACAACGATACCTACTTGCACCCCCAAACCGCACAAATGAGCAATGGCTAGGCTCATTTTGTCCAGAACGGACGTATCAATTCCCATTCCCAGACCACCAGCTAAGGCTTCTCCTGATAGCTTAAGTAAAATACGTGAATACTGCGGGTTTTTGTCAGACATAAGGCACCTTGCTATATTGTTTGGACCAATTTAGTTACTATGGATTAGGCTTGCATTTTTTGCGACATTTTTGGCTGGCTAAAAGCCTTCTCAAAGCCAAATAAAAACTAAATAGAAGAGTAAATATTCAGCCAAATAAAAAACGAACGAAAAATTAAGCTAAATTCGGTAAAGTTTACCAAAAAACGCTATCTGCTTATAGCGCTATTTTGATACTGGGGCAGTCCATAGCCCGATAAACGGCTGCTGAGCTTGATTTTGCCAAAGCTTCGCAGCTAAAAAATAGGTAACAAGTGCCTTAAGCCAAAGCTTGCACCGCATCATAAGAGGCAAATAAATCATACTCACTGGCCTCATCGATGGTGACCGTCAGCATATCACCAACCTTAACCATCATCATGCCGTTCTGCACGATATTATCGACATATACATGGCCGTCAATCTCAGGGGCATCAGCATAGCTGCGACAAATGGCAATTTGCTCTTCTGTGTCAATCTCATCGACCAATACGGTCATGGTTTTGCCCACTTTTTCTTGCAGTTTTTGCTCAGAGATTTGCTGCTGTACGGCCATAAAGCGCTCGTAACGCTCTTGTTTTATCGCTTCAGGCACTGGATTTGGCAAGTCATTGGCCACCGCACCTTCAATTTCTGAATAAGTAAAGCAGCCCACTCGATCAAGCTTGGCCTGTTTTAACCACTCAAGCAAGTACTCAAAGTCTTCTTCTGTCTCTCCTGGGAATCCGACCACGAAGGTAGAGCGAATCACAATATCGGGATTAATTTCGCGCCATTTTTGAATACGAGCCAGCGTATTTTCACTGTGCGCAGGGCGTTTCATGGCTTTTAGAACGCTTGGACTGGCATGCTGCAAAGGAATGTCCAAATACGGCAGTAAGCCACCGCGGTCGCCAGGCTTGGCCATAAGCTCGACCACCTTATCCACATGCGGATAAGGATAGACATAATGTAGACGCACCCAGATACCTACTTTTGCCAATGCTTGACACATGTCAAAAAACTTAGACTTAAGCGGCATACCGTCCCAAAAAGAGGTCTTATATTTTAAATCAACGCCATAAGCTGAGGTGTCTTGTGAGATGACTAAAATCTCTTTCACGCCCGCTTTTTTTAGCGCCATCGCCTCGCCCATTACCTGCTCAATAGGACGTGATACTAAGTCCCCACGTAGGCTTGGAATGATACAAAACGTACAGCGGTGGTTACAGCCCTCTGAGATTTTAAGATAAGCATAGTGACTTGGCGTGAGCTTCACGCCAGCTAAGTCAATCAAGTCAATTTTGGGATCATAAGCTTTTTTATCTTGAATAGCCTGAGGCATGGGGGCATGTGTTGATACTGCCGTAATGACCTCGTCATAAGCGTGAGCACCAGTCACTGCCAGTACAGCAGGGTGCATGTCGCGGATTTTTTGCGCATCTTTACCCAAGCAGCCGGTGACAATCACTTTGCCATTTTTATTAAGTGCCTCACCAATGGCATCGAGTGATTCTTGCACTGCAGACTCAATAAAACCACAGGTATTAACGACCACTAAGTCGGCACCATTATAATCTGAGGCAACACGGTACCCATCACGGGTCAGCTCAGTGATAATGCGCTCACTGTCGACTAAGGCCTTAGGACAGCCCAATGAGACAAAGCCCACTTTTGGCGCCACAATTTCGTCAGTATGCAGCGACTGTTCAGCGGCTTGCTGAGCACTTTGTTCTATACTGCGATTTTGATTGTGGTTGGCTTTGTGATGATAAGCACTGGCAGCAGGTTGAGTGCTGTCTGACGCTGTTTGAGAATTGATGGACGCACCTGGCACATAGATAGAAACCGTATCGGCTGGGTTTTTGCTTGGCATAGACAAATACTTTTAAGAATAGTGGATTGAAAGAAGATAGGCTGACATAACTGACATGACATTGAGGTAGTGTGCTAACACTAAAATTTTGTGGTGCATTGTACGAATTTTAACACCGCTATACTAGCACGAATGCGTTATTCATATGTTTTTCATCTACTAAACCCAGCGGGATGTGGCATCAAGCAGCCTATATAACCTCTCATCTTGCCTGCTACCCCCTTGGTCATAGTAACGTTATGATTTAGAGCAAAATAGTCAAAAAACAACATTAACAAGACTAGTTATGCACTAAAATAAATCAATATCACCCTTATTTGCACTATTTATGAGCACAAGCTTAGCGGATTGGCTAAGTAAGATGAGCCAATTTGGCGCAAGTTGTGGATTAAGCTGATATAGGACTTGGTACTATTCTTGCACCTTTTATCATAACTCTTATTAAAAGCATATTTATGGCCCCCTCAAATACCCTTTTATTACTGCAAAACCTCTATACCGGTGTGCTCTGGGTCGCTGATGATCTGACTATCGAATGGGTAAATGGCCAAATCGAGCAGTTGTTATCGGTCAGTAAGACCCGTCTTATCGGGCTTAATGTACTGCAGCTACTGATGCCCAGTGCCAACGAAAGTGGTGCAGAGCTGAGTGTAGCCGAATTAGCAGAGGCTCAAGACAAGCTGCGTACTCAGTTTCACAATGCTTGTGATTATCGCCAGCCTTTTATTGAATACAGCCGTCATATTCGAGGCGTTATTTATCCTTTATATGTGCATTATAGCGTGACGCCTATCGAGCAAGAGGATCGGGTTTATTTTTTGATTGAGATATGGCAAGGCGATCGCCAAAGCCGGCTAGATAAAGAGCAGCGGCTACAAGAGCAGCACGATGTATCTCGTGAAATGCTACGCTCAGTGGCGCACGAGGTCAAAAACCCATTGGCGGGTATTCGCGGGGCAGCGCAGCTATTAATCAAGCAAACTCAGCATACTAAATTGCCCTCAGATCAGTTAGGCGAGATGACGCAAGTGGATGCCAAAAAACTGACCACTTATGCCAATATTGTCATCAGCGAAACCGATCGGCTCACCCAGCTTATTGAACAGCTCTTGGGCTCCAATCAATTGCCTGATTTGCAGCAAATAAATATCCACGAGCCGCTAGAGCATGTGCTGCTATTAACACAGACTCAGTATCCTAAAGTCAGCATCCAGCGCGATTATGACTTATCGCTACCAGAGCTTACCGCCGATAAAAACCAGCTGATTCAAGTATTTTTGAACTTAGTTAACAATGCGTGTGAGGCGATGCTTGAGCAAGACACCAGTCTGCTTGCTGCTGACTATCAGCCACAGCTTAAAGTTACCACCCGCATTGAGCATC
Source organism: Psychrobacter sp. H7-1 (assembly GCF_904846585.1). Lineage (NCBI taxonomy): Bacteria > Pseudomonadati > Pseudomonadota > Gammaproteobacteria > Moraxellales > Moraxellaceae > Psychrobacter > Psychrobacter sp. H7-1. The sequence goes on along the minus strand of NZ_CAJHBH010000015.1, from coordinate 23,399 downwards.
AATACACCATTGGCACAGTGCATCATCGTCAAGTGATTAAAGTGAGTATTGAAGACAATGGCGCCGGCATTGATAGCGATTTAATTGGTCGCATATTTTTTCCTTTAGTGACGGGGCGTGCTAATGGTACGGGGCTTGGATTGGCCTTAGTACAAGAGATTTTGCATAGTCATGAGGGCGCTATTGAGGTGCATTCACAGCCCGGGGATACCCAGTTTAATATTTATTTGCCGCTGCAATTAACACCGAAGGCGGCGCCGGATGCTCACTGATGAGCTGGACTCAAAGCTGCAAATAGAGGATGCCCCCTGCCCCTTAGTTATCCTCTGCAAAAGTTATCCTCTGCAAACTGCCAATTACTTGCTAAATATTCACGACAATGGAAACTCAGACAATGACAACAAAACACAGCTTATGGTTAATCGATGATGATCCTGCTTTAAGACTTATTTTAGAGGACTCCTTTAGTGATGCCGGCTTGCAAGTGCAAGCTTTTAGCAATGCCAAAGGGGCCTGGGCTAGGTTAAATAGTGTATTAAATGGCAGTGAGCCAAAAGACATATTGCCTGATGTGATATTAACTGACATTCGCATGCCGATGATGGATGGACTGTCTTTTAGTCAGTGGATGCACACCAACTTCCCCAGCCTACCTGTCATTATCATGACGGCTCACTCAGACTTAAAATCCGCAGTTGACAGCTATGACACCGGTGCTTTTGAATATCTGCCCAAGCCTTTTGATTTAGATCATGCAATCTGTGTGGTTAAAAAAGCCATTACCACCAATCCGGCAGCGGTCTTAGTAGACAACGCCATAGTGGCAGAAGACTCAGAGGTGCCAAGTGCTGCTTCAGATAAAAAAGAGGCTATGCAGCGCCCTAATACCACGCCGTCATCAGAGATAAAAAAACAACCTGCTACCAAAAAAGGCTCCCCTGTAGCGACTAAAGCCTCAGCGGCAAGCGAATCTACCCCCATCATCGGTCAATCCCCAGCAATGCAAACTGTGTTTCGTGCCATTGGCCGCTTGGCCTCCTCGCCGATTACTGTCTTAATCACCGGGGAGTCAGGCACGGGCAAGGAGCTGGTGGCCGGTGCGCTGCATCAAAACTCACCGCGTCAAAAAAAGCCCTTTATTGCGCTTAATATGGCCGCTATTCCGCACGAGTTAATAGAATCTGAGCTGTTCGGTCATGAAAAAGGGGCATTTACCGGCGCCACCACCTTGCGACATGGCCGCTTTGAGCAGGCCAATGGTGGGACACTGTTTTTGGACGAAATCGGTGACATGCCTTTTAGTACCCAGACTCGGCTGCTACGGGTCTTGGCCAATGGTGAATTCTTTCGAGTGGGCGGTCAAAAGCCGATTACTGTCGATGTGCGCATCATTGCCGCTACCCACCAAAACCTTGAACAATTGGTGAAAGAAGGCAAGTTTCGTGAAGATTTATTTTATCGCTTAAATGTCATTCGACTGCCGCTACCGCCGCTACGAGCGCGCCCCGATGACATACCTGATTTGGTTGAGTTCTTTATGAGCAAAGCGGCCACTGAGATGAAAACCGATAAAAAACAGCTGACTACAGAGGCGCTACATATTATGCAAGCCTTTGATTGGCCAGGAAATGTACGTCAACTTGAAAATGCTTGCCGCTGGATTACCGTGATGGCCACAGGAGAGAGGCTCGGTGTGGAGGATTTGCCTCCTGATTTAACCGAGTTTGCACAGCACTATCTGGCTCATGCCGCAAACCCTGAAGCACTAGAGGGCCAAGGTATGCAAACTCTCAGCAACCTGCCAAATAATAGCCCAGGTTTTGCCGCACCCAGCACCACTGCATCTGCGGCGTCTTATACACAAGGCAACTCTCCAAGCTTTGCAGCAACCGCTCAGTCTGATGAGCACCGACAAACCAGCACCGCCTCAGTCACCATCACACCGCCCGCCTTAGTGAACAGCGCCCATAGCTGGCAAGATCAGCTACAAAATTGGGCCCATACCGCTTTGCAGCAAGGACAAACCGAAATTTTGCAGCAGGCCACTCCCACATTTGAAAAAATATTGATTCGCGTGGCGCTTGAATACAGCAAAGGTCGAAAAGGTGAAGCTGCTGACCTACTCGGCTGGGGGCGCAATACCTTAACTCGCAAGATAAAGCTGCTTGGGTTAGAGGGTGATTAATAGAGCGTTTATTGAAAGCCAAAATCGCATAAACGCTATAAAAACTAACGCTGTTTGCGATTTAACCTTAAAAAACGTCGAAAAATTAAAAAAAATACTTGCCAAGCGATTTTAAATGTATATAATACACAACCACTGAGAAGCACTAACCCAGTAAGCATTAATTTAAGTTAATGTGATGATAAATGGGGCTGTGGCGGAATTGGTAGACGCACCAGATTTAGGTTCTGGCGCCGAGAGGTGTGAGAGTTCGAGTCTCTCCAGCCCCACCATTTATCCGGTTAGTTGTTCTTAGACCAAATATTAAATAAAAGACCCGCCTTAAAGCGGGTTTTTTATTGGCTACGGTTTTTATTGGCTATACGTAGGCCTCAGCGCCCAAGTCGATTAATCTGATTAAAATTGATTATTTTTTAATATCGGCTGATAAAAAATACTTGCCAAGTGATTTTAAATGTATATAATACACAACCACTGAGAAGCACTAACCCAGTAAGCATTAATTTAAGTTAATGTGATGATAAATGGGGCTGTGGCGGAATTGGTAGACGCACCAGATTTAGGTTCTGGCGCCGAGAGGTGTGAGAGTTCGAGTCTCTCCAGCCCCACCATTTATCCGGTTAGTTGTTCTTAGACCAAATATTAAATAAAAGACCCGCTTTTAAAGCGGGTTTTTTATTGTCTGAAATTTAAACCCAATATAAGGGGATTAAGGGGATAAGGGCGACGCTACCTCGCTATTGTATTGTCTTATTCGCACTGTCGTCGCCCCGCTCATAAAGCTAAACCACCAACTTCTTTTCCTCTAAACTCTTAAATATTTTATACTCAACTTCAGAGGCATCACTATCTGTCTCATAATGGTAAGTGGCGGGTGTATTACCACTGATAAAGTAAACAATAATAGTACGGCCTTCACGAGATAATCTGCTGATATCATGAATATTTATAGTATCGCTTTGTACGACCAAGAACATAATTAGCGCCTTTTTTAGGATGACATTTTATTTTAAAGTTAATTTTCAAACGGACAGAAGATATCTATTTGCTCGATTATAGCGCATGTTGCGCTTGTTCTAATACCTCAATCACACAATCCATACTGTTAGGCCTTTGCTGGCTGTGCTTGGTAAGTAGCCGATCGATTAACGATTGCCAATGCTGATATTGGCTCGGTAGCAAAGGCACAGGCGTTTGACAGTGTGCCACAGCCCACAGCCTCGATGAATGCCGCAGATCTTGAGCCTTAGCAACGGTAAAAGGCCTGCTGCCGACCAGCATCTCATACAGCATGATCCCAAAAGCATAGACATCACTTTGAACTGAAACAGTCTGCCCCTGCCAGCATTCTGGGGCTAAATAGGCAGCGGTTCCTCTAGGATGATTTTGCATGACACTCAGTGCAGCCTTATCATTAACACTGTTATTAAGGCTATTATTAACACTGTTATTAAGGCTGTTATTAATAACGCTGCTATCATCAAAAAGCGGCCGATCAATGGCTTGCGCATAGGCCAAGTCTATCATGACAACCTGCCAGTCAGAGGCAGCATCTGGTCTTTTGTGTTTCGGCATAGCTATCAAAAAATTGCTGGGCTTGATATCCCCATGGATCCATCCGGCCTGATGCAAGCTTGCGATACTTTTTGCCACACTTAAAATCAGTTGCAGCTTTTGAATCTCTGTTAGCGACTGAGTGACTAAATAATCTTTTATACTACCTTGCTCAAAATACGGCATAACCAAACCGCTAAGCTGCCACCACTCATCTTGTATCTGAATGGTGCTTACTTTTATAAATTGATAGGGCATTAAGCTTTGATTCAATACACTTAGCCGCTGTAGCTGTTTTATATGAGCCATCTCAACATCTAGACTCGAGTCAGCACTGGTAGATAGCGGCTGCAACTGCCATTTAATCATATAAACGCCATTTTTATACTCCGCCTGAGTCATGCCTTGATAGCAAGGCGTATCTGACGCAGACGCCTCATAACCCAAACGTCGCGCTTTAAGCGGGACATATCCTTGCTGGGTAAGCTCACCATCTACTCGCTGTAGTATAAGCGGTACTGTATTATCGCTGATAAAGGGTATAACTTGCAGAGTTGACATGGGTTTTGGCAGTTAAATGAAAGAGTAATTGATAACGGGCTAAGTTCACTGTGTCATGGGTTATGGCTTGCATTCACTAGCCTTTACTGGCACTATTTTTGACTCTAGGCTTGTTACTTATAATGATAATTGGATAGGGCTGAGTCAGCATGGCAAATTCTGTAAATACGCTTACCTTGGATGATACTTTAACTCACTTACTGACTGAATTTTTAAAACAACACATTATCCCCTCGCTTGAAATCGATCCAAACCAACTGGCTTATCGCTGGGTTGGTGGTATGACAGGACGACTTGAGCCTATCCAGGTTAGCTCCGCGCTGTCTTTAGACGATTTAATCGGTATTGACACTCAAAAAACAAAAATAATCCAAAATACCAAGCAGTTTTTGGCCGGCTATCCCGCCAACCATGTCCTAATGACAGGTACTCGAGGCGCAGGCAAGTCTTCCATAATTCGCGCACTACTAAATGAGTTTAAAGACCAAGGTCTGCGCATGATTGAAGTCTCTCGTGACGATTTACAAGTACTGGACAAAATTCGTCAGGCCATTAATGAGCTGCCTGAGGACACCTCGTGCCGTTACATCGTTTATTGTGATGACTTAGCCTTTAATGGGCAAGACGAGAACTACCGTACTTTAAAAAGCGTGCTTGATGGTGCGCTCGACTCTGAGCAGGATAAGCTATTGGTTTATGCCACCAGTAACCGCCGCCATTTGCTGCCTCAGCTGATAAAAGACAATGTTAATATCTATGATGGCCAGACCGATGAGGTTAACCCTTACGAGACCATTGATGAAACTGTCTCTTTGTCTGACCGCTTTGGCCTATGGCTGTCATTTTATCCAATGAATCAAGAGACTTACGTAAATATCGTCGCCCACTATCTGCAAGCTGAGGGCATTGAGTGGTCAGATGAGATACGCGGGCAAGCTCTATTATGGTCTTCAAGCCGCGGTGGTCGCTCAGGACGTGTGGCTTATCAATTTTCTCGGCACTGGATAGGTCAGCTGTTATTAAATCAAGGCAACGAGTAAATCAAGGTAACGAGTAAATCAAGGCAAGTGTTAAATCAAAGCTGTTATTAAATCAAGGCAACGAGTAAATCAAGGTAACGAGTAAATCAAGGCAAGTGTTAAATCAAAGCTGTTATTAAATCCAGGTAAGTTATCCTAAAGCTGTTTACGTGGGCAGCTGACGAACCCCATCACTGTCCACCAAAAAACGCATAAAATCACGCGCCAGCCACAGCTTGCCTTGATAATACTGCCCCACCTCTAAGCGGATATCCGCCATATTAGGTGCTTTACTCTCAGGGTCATCATAACTGTGATAACGGGCACTAAAATGTGTCAAAATCAATGCCGGCAACTGCATCGCCTGCGCAAATTGAGCAATACACTTAGCTGTGGTGTGCATCGGATCAAAGCCATCAGGTCGTGACATGATTTTGTCTCTGACACTCTGAGTATAGGTTGCCTCATGGATGAGCACATTGGCACCTTGTACTGCTTGTTGCAATAATTCCGGGGTGTCATTATCCCCGCCAACAACCACTTTTAACTGCTGACTCTCACGGTAAGTATACTCTACAGAGACCAGCTTGCGACCATCTTCCAACATCACATCCTGCCCTGCCTGCAGCTGACCCCAGGCAGCAGTAGCCGCAATGCCCTGCTGTTTTAATTTATGAGTATTGAGTTTAAGGCTCTGCACCACTTGAGTTATCACAAAGCCATATGAGGCAACCCGATGTGATAGCTTAACGATTTCAATCTCAAGCTTATGCGCTGCAGATAACTGTAAGACAACTGGGTTAGCTACGCTCTGATCTGCGCACACCTTATCTTCTATGGCCACAAAATCAATATCATAGGGCAAATACAAATCTGTAGTGGATTGCACTGCCTGTATCAAGGTTAAAATAGCCTTAGGGGCAATGAGGGTCAGCGGCGCTGTGCGTCCCGACATCGCCATACTTGCAAGCAGCCCAGGCAAGCCATAACAGTGATCACCATGCACATGGGTGATACAGATAGCCGCTAAGTGCCTAACACTCAGCTTAGTGTGTAATAATTGATGCTGGGTAGCCTCGCCACAATCTATCAAGACCCAAGGCTTTTTACTGCCGCTTTGTTGCGCACTGTTTGCGGCGTAAGGGTTGAGGCATTCAATGGCTAAGGCTGTGACATTACGCTTTTTTGTGGGGATGCCTGCCGAGGTGCCCAAGAAGGTAAACTGTAGCATGATTAACCCTATACCTGCGACCCTAATAAATGCTCATTATTTAAGGGAGGTATGCCAGCGGTGCGTTTAAAGGCCAGCATGGTGCACGTAAAGCGCTGCACTATTTGCTGATTTTGATTAAAGGTATTGATTTGTACCACCACCATGCCACGGTCTGGTTTAGATTTGGACGCTTTAATGTCAACAACCTCCGCTTCAATATGCAAGATATCATTCGGATAAGTTGGCGCCGGCCAGCTAATCTGTGCCCCAGCGCCAATCAAACCGGTAGCAATAGGAATGGTCTGCACCATTAAACGCATGGTAACCCCAGCAGTCTGCCACCCACTGGCGACCAAAGTGCCAAAAAACGTATCCCGAGCCCGCTCATTGTCTAAATGATAGGGCTGGGGATCATAATCCTTGGCAAAATCTTTAATCTCAGCCTCGCTGAGGGATGCCTCACCACTTATCCATTTGTCGCCCACCTTTAAATCCTCTAAATACAGCTGTTGTACCATGACCTGTCTCCCAAAATGATGACGAATGACTTATGATTGCTTAAATATTCGAGTGATAAAAAAACCCCATGTTTAAAATAACATAGGGTCTTTTATTAAGCTATGACGTGCCAGTTTTGATAAATCTTATCGTTTGAGCACAATAAGACAAGACTTAGGCATCATACGGGTCGCGTAGCACGATGGTTTCATCACGGTCAGGACCAGTTGAGATAATATCGACAGGGCAATCAATTAACTGCTCAATACGCTTGATATACGCTTTGGCTTCCTCTGGTAGATCATCATAGTTAGTAATGCCTACAGTTGAGCCTTTCCAGCCTGGTAACGTCTCATATTTTGGCGTTACCGTCTCATAAAACTCGCCGTCATGGGCAGCAGCAAACTCAGATTCAGGGATATCATAACCCACACCAATACGGATTTCATCCAAACCATCTAACACATCAAGCTTGGTTAAGCAGATACCTGATAGTGAATTTAATACGACAGCACGGCGTAGGGCTTCGGCATCAAACCAACCACAGCGGCGGGCACGACCTGTCGTTGCACCAAATTCATGACCCACTTTGGCCAAATGCGCACCCACATCATCGAACAATTCAGTTGGGAATGGACCACTACCCACACGAGTGGTATAAGCCTTGGTAATACCCAAAACGTAGTCTAAGTATAAAGGACCAATACCCGTACCCGTCGATACACCACCGGCAGTTACGCTTGAGCTGGTTACGAACGGATAAGTACCGTGGTCGATATCAAGTAACGTACCTTGAGCACCCTCAAACATTAGGTTTTTGCCAGCCAGACGCAATTGATTTAGGGCTTCAGTCACATCACAAACCAGCTCTTTTAGCTCATCACGCCACTGCTGGCATAGGGCAAAAGTGGTATCAAAGTCGATGGCATCCACTTTGTAATACTGAGTCAATTGGAAATTGTGGTATTCAATTAAGTTGCGTAGTTTTTCTTCTAAATCTGGGCGGAACAAATCAGCCAGCTTGATGGCACGGCGTGCCACTTTGTCCTCATAAGCAGGACCGATACCACGACCTGTCGTACCAATTTTACCAGAACCACGCTTAGCTTCACGCGCTTGGTCAAGTGCGATGTGGTAAGGCATGATTAATGGACAGTTTGGTGAGATTTTTAGACGCTCACGAACCGGCACGTTATTGTCTTCAAGCTCTTTCATCTCGATAAGTAGCGCCTCTGGTGACAACACCACGCCATTACCGATAAAGCACGTCACGTCATCACGCAAAATACCTGATGGAATTAAGTGTAGAACTGTTTTTTTGCCGTCTACCACCAAAGTGTGACCCGCATTGTGACCGCCTTGGAAGCGGGCTACAGCAGAAGCTTTTTCGGTAAGCAAGTCAACAATCTTGCCTTTACCTTCATCGCCCCATTGGCTACCTAGTACTACAACATTCTTTCCCATAACTGATCCTTAACCACTCGTATTGAACTGTAAAAATTAAATTGCGTCATTGTGGCGCACTTAGTTTAAAACCCAAAACCTATCTACGCCCTGCTGCGTCTACGCTGCAAGAGCAGATAAATTATACGGCCCGTAAAACCCACTCACCATCTTCTAAAATTAGTTTGTGTGTCACATTATTGGGAGCATCTTCACTGCTTAAAGGACGCACCACTCGGTGACCTAGATCACGTAACTCTGCAATCTTGGTCGTTAAATCTTTTGCCAACTTCTCATTGTCATCACTGCGCACGCCTTGCATATCCGCGAAGCTTACTAAAACTAGCTTAGATTCATTTAAGCTAATAAAGCGCTGCAAACGAGTCACCTCTAAGCTAAAGCCCGTGGCACTACGTGAGGGCAGTTCTTCGGAAATAGCCGTAGACGCCTGACTCGCAGCATCAAAGCCTTCACCATTAAAACGACCACCACGTACCACCGCCTGTGACTCGTTTTCAAAGTAGGCATTAAAAACAATGCCAGTGTGATAATGGTATCCAAGCTCTGTGATGTCTACGCTGACATTGCTTTGATACGTATTCTTGATATGAGCGACCATGGCCTGCACTTCTTGCACGGCCTTGATAATCGCTTTATCTTCCGTTGCCGTCTGCGATAAGGCCTGCTTAAGCGCATTCATATCATGGCCATATACGGCCAATTGATAAAAGTCATTGCCCATCGGCAGCTCAGCACAGACCTGCTTTAATTCAGGCAGAGCTTTATTGGCATATAAATTCATCAGTACCGAAGCGTCATTTTCTGACAAGCCAGCAAGCTCTTTTAAACGCGCAAAAATAGCCACATGTCCTATGTCTATGTGTAAGTGTTTTTTTAGATTGAGATTATTAATGAGGCAATACAGCACATCAATCAGCTCAATATCAGCATCTAAGCTGTCACTACCAAAGATTTCTGCCCCTAATTGCAGCGGTGTACGTGAGCCAAACAAACCATCTGGTAAAGTGCGTATAACGTGGCCGGCATAGCAGTATCTGGCAATTTTATTGGCTTTGCCCATCTTATTTAAGTGAGCATCAATACGCAAAATCTGCGGTGTAATATCAGCACGCACCCCCATCAATCGGCCCGATAGCTGATCAATGATTTTAAAGGTTTGACGCTTTAAGTCCTCTGATGCGTTACCCAGTAAGGACTCGGTAAACTCAATCATAGGTGGACAAATCAGCTCATAACCACGGCTGACCAACAGCCGGGTTAACTTGTAACGCAGCCATTCTTGTTTTTGTGCCTCTTCAGACAATAAATCACTGACCCCATCTGGTAATAACCAAATGTTATCGATGTCTGCCACATGGGACAATTTATCTGAAGATTGACGTTGAGCGTTATTGGAGGTTGTAGAACTGTCAGACACAAGTAATCCTTGTTTGGAGGCGACACTCTTCATTTAAGCAGTTTAGCCATTACCAAATCGTTAGTTAAAGTGTATTAGTAATCGAGATATTGAGAACACAAACCATTGAAAACAGAGCACTTAATCTTGCTAGACGCTTTTTACTAAGGCTGTTTTGAATGTAGCACATTTTTTCACTGAGCACACAATTAAACGGCGTACACCGTTTTGCTGTGAGTTATTATATCTTTTTTATGATGTCTTTTTTAAGTGGGTCTAATACGACCTGCCTAGGATTAGGATACTTCTGCCACTCCCATGCGAGCGCTTTAAAGGTCTAAACGCAGACTACAGCGGCTATTTTAACACGTTTTTATGATAATTAGGACGCTTAAAGTATCTAATAAGGCGATTTTTTGTGTTATTAAGTCTAGCATAGCTGACCGCTTTCGCCTAGACAAAGCCTTAATTAATGTCACAAATAGCCACAACAAAATAGGTCTTTTTTTGTCCGGTGCTAAGTGACCCATTTAGACAGCTTGTGGGCATAAATATTTAAGGTCATGGTTACTAACAAGAGCTTTGACTAAGATCAGCTCATCTTAACTGTATTTTATTTTTCGGCGCTATGCTTTACTCAGATGCAGCTGGTTTGTGACCGGCTTAAACAGATTTGAGGCCCCTGAATGTGTTACTATTTCATTGTGCTAAGCTGCTGATTTATAGGCTCATAATAACGGCATAATCAGTAATAGCTCCCCCTATGTTAAACCTTGTGTATTATTTTTGGTCGTAGGCTGCTACATACCTTTATGTCATTGTGCAGCCATAGCCGCCTTATGAGTAGGCACATAATGTGCCCACTCAAGATTACTCTGAGATTCTTATATGTCATCACATCACCCCGATCCTAAACTTAACCAGAGAAATGTACTTGGCACAGCGCTTGCCAGCTGCTGCTTTGACCCCATTACTGGCTATTATCGCAATGGCTTTTGTCATACCGGCCCTCAAGATATTGGCCAGCACACCGTATGCGCGAAAATGACCGCAGAATTTTTAAGCTTTTCGGCCAAAACAGGCAATGACTTAATCACACCTGTACCTGAATTTGGGTTTCCAGGATTAAAACCGGGAGATTATTGGTGTCTTTGTGCACTACGTTGGTTGGATGCTTTAGACCATGATATGGCGCCCAAAATTAAGCTTGAGGCCTGTCATGAGAGCTTACTAGAATTGGTGAGTATAGATACCTTAAAAAAATATGCTTTATAAAGTATTGCCGGTATTAAAACCACAGCTATATTAAAACCGCATTTTTGTTAACCCAGCCATGAGACTGTAGTATGTCAGATCTGAGAACTAAAGAAGAGCAACAAGCTCTCGCCTTTATGTCCCCCACTATGCCGGTATATGACCCTGATGCTGAGCGCGTGGAAGATTTTGAACGCTCAGGGATTAATGAGATTGTTAACTGCTGTGTCTATTCACGCAAAACAGGCCTATTTATCGAGAAGATCGACTTAGATGAGGTCAGTAGAACACTGGCCAATAAGGGTCAGTTTATTTGGTTGGGCTTATATGATCCCAGTATTGAAACCATTGAAGCGGTTCAAAAGGCTTTTGATATTCATGAGCTGGCGTTAGAAGATGCATTTAATGAAAACCAACGTGCAAAAATTGAGACCTACGGTAATGAATCACTATTTGTGGTAGTGCGTACCGCGTATCTTGCCAATAATCACATTCACTATGGCACCACCTCCATGTTTATGGGCAGCAATTACATTATTACCATACGTACTGGGGCATCAAACTCGTACGCACCGGTACGTGCCTACTGCCATCGCCGCCCTGAGAAGATGTCTATGGGACCGGTATTTGTGCTACATGCTGTACTGGATTATGTGGTGGACAGCTACCTGCCGATTACTGACAGCTTAGGCGAATACTTACGTGAGCAAGAGCGTAATATCTTTTCTTATAAATTTAGCAAAGAGATTTTGCAAAGCTTGTACATCTTAAAGTCGCAGCTGGTACATATGCGAGCCGTTATGTTGCCGGTGCAAGACATCTGTAACTTCTTTATTAATCATAAAAAAAATGAGCTGGTTTCTGTTTTCCCCAGTATAGCCAAGCCCTACTTTAGAGATGTCAATGATCATCTACTGCGCGCGATAGATGCGGTCAATGGACTAAATGAGATGCTCAGTGTGGCGATGGATACCTATATGGCCATGGTCAATATGGGGCAGAATGAGGTGGTACGTAAACTGGCAGCTTGGGCCGGTATCTTAGCGGTACCGACAGCCGTGGCAGGAATATACGGTATGAACTTCGATGTTATGCCTGAACTACATTATCAATATGCTTACTTTGTGGTACTTGCCGTTATTTTAACCACCTGTGTGGTGTTATATCGCCAGTTTCGTAAATCCGGTTGGCTCTAGGCAGGTTATTCAAAACAAAACAACGCTATGCTAAGGCCATATACCTAAGAGGCTGACTTTGTAGTAAAGCCCATAGCGAATTTTTTATTTAAACTCTGTGTTTACTCACTTAGCTTATTCGGCTTCTTCTGCGTCAGCTTATACACATTGTCTTCGGGTCGACCATACTGACTGGCCGTCCAGGTCAATAAAAATACTGCGGTACTTAGAATAAAAATCGACACGGTAATGGTCAACAGTAACCATAAGTGGAAAGTATCTGATACTGCCTGCACATCGACCACCAAATGTCGAGATAAGGCCGTGATGGCAATATAAATCAAAAACTGCACCGGCAAACGATGGGTCTTAAAATAAATGCCAATCATAGCCAACAGCTCAAGATAAATAAACAGCATTAGGATATCTTTTAAATCGGCTTTACCGCCTTGAACAATACTCACAAACTCCGCACCCGCAGCCCAGATAATCACAAAACCGATGACCAATAGTGCCAAATAATGACTGATATCAATCATAAGTATACCTATTGACTGTACTTTATGCTGCCAGCTGTTATCTGGGTGCGGGGAACTCATCGGCAAACTCTCCTTAAGCCTTTTATCTTTATTAAAATAATTTCAGCCTGGGTAATATGAGCAATAAACGCTAACTGCTGGGAATATCCCAGCAATTAGCGTGGGTTCATGCAAGTATAACGGGCAGTATTACCCATTCACCTAACTTTCTTAAACCACAGAACTCTATTAGGCCTGAGCTGCTTTTTCAGCCGCTTCAACTGTCTGACGAATCAACGTATTAATGGTCATTGGACCTACCCCACCTGGAACTGGGGTGTAGGCTGCTGCAATTGACTCAATACCTTTAAGCTCGATGTCACCTACGCCACCATCCTCAGTCGGATGAAAACCAGCATCTACCACAATGGCACCAGGCTTGATCCAGTCTTTTTTGATCAGCTCTGGTACGCCAACGGCACCAACCAGGATATCTGCACGACCCACATGCTCTTCTAAATTTTGCGTTTTTGAATGACAGATAGTGACGGTGCAATTGGCATTTAATAGCATCTGCGCCATTGGTTTACCCAAAATAGCACTGCGGCCAACCACTACTGCATTTTTACCTGCAAATTCGATGCCATTTTTTAAGAAATAGCGCTCAAGTAAATACATAATGCCTTGAGGGGTACATGATCCGTAAGCGGGCTCACCCATGCTCATACGGCCAAAACCGAGCGAAGTTACGCCATCCACATCTTTATTTAAGTCAATGGCGTCAAAGCAAGCACGCTCATCAATCTGCTCAGGAACCGGATGCTGAAGCAAAATACCATGGACATCAGGGTTGTTATTTAGCTCATCAATCTTGGCCAATAGCTGCTCGGTAGTGGTACTCGCTGGCATCTCAACACGGATAGACTCCATACCCACACGCTTACAAGCATTGCCCTTCATACGTACATAAGTGGCAGAGGCGGGATCATCACCAACTAAAATGGTGGCTAAGATAGGTGTGCGGCCAGTTTTTTTGATAACAGCAGCAACACGCTGGCTTAACTCTGTCTCAATTTGTTTTGCAAGTGCTTTACCATCAAGGCGTGTGGCAGTAGCATCATTCATTTTTGGCTCCATCATCTCAAAATTTAAGAGGTAGTTTAAGGGACACAATCAATCATTTTAAAAGCAGCCCTGTATGGGGCAGCTTTCTGCAATATTGTAACCTATGAGCGTCAAATAATCCGCCCAGTTTGCCATAAACCCTATAAAATTCTCCCTTAAAGTCACTAATAAAAATTAGTTGGCTTATCTCAGCTTTATGCTTATTTCTGGCATTAAAAATAAGCTCATACATATCCCTTTTTATGGTTTAAACACAGCTGATTGCCTATATCGCTTGGTTAAAAGCCATTTTTTTAGGTCAAATAGCAAAAATGTGCCGGAATAATCACTATTTTTGCAAAATACGGCCAACATAGCTTGTATTTTTAATTTTTTTTGGTATTATAGGTCACCTCAAATGGCTGGGTGGCAGAGTGGTTATGCAGCGGATTGCAAATCCGTGGACGCCGGTTCGATTCCGACCTCAGCCTCCAATTTTGATCTTAAACTTTTAACAAGTTAAAGAAAAAAAGTGTTGACGAATATTAATTTTATGATAATATACGCGCACTTACAGAGTTCTCCACTAAGGACTCAAGTATCACAAGTTTTGCCCGGGTGGTGAAATTGGTAGACACAAGGGATTTAAAATCCCTCGCTAGCAATAGCGTGCCGGTTCAAGTCCGGCTCCGGGTACCATATTAAGTACGACGAAAAAGGCTTCCAAGCAATTGGAAGCCTTTTTTGTTTGCAGTGAGTTTGTCTTACTTATTAAAATAAATATTTCTAAATAAGTGTTCATAAACTTAAAAAGCCCCTATTCCAAAATTTGCCAATTACAGCAGCTTTAGAAATAGGAGCTTTTTAATTTATAGCGCAAAATAGCTATCTACCGCTACGATAAGCACTAACCTTAACTTAGATTAATCGTAATCAATAGTCACTGTGGCTATCGACTTCACCTCACCTGCAGTCACCACACGATCGGTTTGGTAATAACGGGCTACCATTGGCAGTGTATAGCTTATGGTTTGACTGGCATTAAGTGTACCAAGGCTTAGCGGCTCGCCCTTGGCAATAACTTTATCAGCCTTATTATATTTAGATACCAGTTGCGTACCCACCCCTTTTGCTTGTGTATTAGTAGGAGCAATATTTTTTAGAACACTATTGTTGTTATTAGCAGTTTCATAGTCAAAGCTGACACTAATTTTATCAGGTGTCTGAATGTTTTTACCCCCATTACACAAGATATTGATATCAAAGGCCTGCTCGCCTTGGGTAGAACCCACACCTTTAAAGTCTGTATTCTTCATTGTGGGTAACTGAACCACTTTATTGGCATTACTTTTTATCTCACAAGAAGAAGAGGTAATCGTAATGGTATCACCAGTAACAGTACTGGTTAGAATGGGACGATTAGAATAACCTTCAAGGTAATAACTACTGTATAGACCTTGCGCTAGGCTGCCTGTACCAGTAGCCTCGCCCGTCTTAACAATTTCAATAACAAAGTACCCTTCACCTAAAGAGTATCTTGTATTCCTATTTAAACTTGAAGAATAAGGGTAATATCCCGAAAAACCATCTCCACCTATCAACTCTCGATACAAGCGAATACCAATACCTGGTACGTTGGTCTTATATATACTAGGCTGCATTGCAAGCCCCTGATTATTTAAGATAACTGCCTGTACTGTGCCCCCACTCCAAAAGTCACAAACCATTTGAGAGTTAGGATTAGCAGGTATATTAACGCGCCGAGTGTATAAAACTTTACCCACTGGGTCGTTCGGCTTAGCCACTACCTTACCAATGGCCATATTAATATTTACCGTAGTAAAGCCATAGCTTAAAGAACAGCCTGCCTGCGCTTGGGTTGCACCAAGGCTACAGCCCACAAGTACAGCCGCTGCCAAGAAGTAGCTCTTACAATCCATGACATACCCCTTCTAGGGTAATCATTGGTTGAGTTTTATCTTTGGCTAAATTGGTTATATCATACGACATTTGACACTGCTCATTTTGTTCATCACCCCATTTAACGGTGATGGTATCAGATAACTTTGGTGTCCGTAAGTATACCAAGCTTCCTTGAGCAACTATACCAATATGTTCATCGTTTGAGTCAACAACATCTGCACCAAAAGGCAGTGTATTGCCTTTGTCATCAACCGTATTGATGTATATGGCTTTACCTAATTTGGTTAAAAAATCTACCTTAGTTACCGAACCTTCATACGGAGCGATTCGTTGACTTGCACCCTCAAGCTCTACATCATCGGACATGCCTACGGTATCTAATGATACATCATTAATTCGGTAAGGAGTAACGTAAGGGATAACTGCGTAGCCAGATTTATTAATGGTAAGCTCATCGGTATTATTCACTTTAGCACCTTCAGCACCTGGTGCATAAACCAATACCATGGTTCTTCCCTGATCAGGACTAAATACCACACCCTCTGGGTGTACTACTATGTTACCTCCAGCAGACAGACCCAGTTGTTGATAGCCATCGGCTACAGAGTAAGTGCCGCCTAAAGTAGCATAGTTACTGCGATACTGAGCATTGGTATTTAAGCTTGGGTTTTCGCCATAGTCAGTAGATAACGTAGCGCCATAGCTTGTTCTATCCCCAAGCGAGCCATTGATACCCACCGTGATATTGTCTTGAGTAGCGTATGAGTTAAGAGTGACTGCTTTGCGTTTAATCGATAGTGGCAGTGACAAGGTCAACATATATTCAGTATCGTCGATAACTTTGCCTGATGTGGCATTTTCTACCACACGTTTATTGGCAGATAAGCCATAGCTGACACCTTTGTACGTGTTGTTATAACCGAACTGATACTGTTTAGTATCTTCTTGTTTGTCCCAATAATCCACCCAAGCCCCAGTTAAATAGAAGTTACCCCACTTATTAGGTAATCCTTGGTTCAAGGTCACCTGAAACTCACTACGCTGTTTACCAATATATAAGGTACCAATACCCTCTTCATCCTGTTCTTGTGCTTTAAAAGCATCTGCCAAACGGTAAAAGCCTTGTGTTGAATAACGATAAGCAGCTAAAGTCACATTGGTATTGGTCGGGCTAATAAGTTTGCTATAACTGACACGATAACTTTGTCCAGTCTCTGGGGACCGGTTTTTAAAGTCCGTATCTGAGTGGGTGACATCAAAAGCTACCGCACCCAATCGCGTCGCAAAAGCGCTACCCAAAGTCACAGCTTTATAGTCTTCAGAGGCCTGTGCACCGCCATAGGCAGTAATAAAGTTATTAATACCGCGCTGGTATTGACCTTGTAAAATCAAAGGATCTTTATCAATCTCTTTATTGCGATAATTGCCCGCTACCACCGCATAGCGGCTTAGCCCAGGACGTAGCATTTGAGCCACTGAGGTGTAAGGAAGAGAGAATTTCTGTACTTCGCCATCGGCTTCAATAACAGACACGTCTAGCTGTCCACCAAAGCCTGTGGGATATAAATCGTTAATCTCAAAGCTACCGGCAGATACGTCGGTTTGATAAATGAGCTGGCCTTGCTGGCGAACCTCTACCTTAGCATTGGTCTTCGCATTACCGCGAATGCGTGGCGCATAACCACTTAAGCTACTGGGCAACATACGATCATCACTGGCAAAAGCTACGCCGCGATAACCGAAAGTATCAAATATATCACCTTGACTAAAGCTATCACCTAAAGTAAGTATTCCACGTTGCTCAGGAAAAGCACGCTGTAAATAGGTGTTTACCGCAGTGTATTCTGACTTACCATCCTCATTGTCTGACCACGTCCACTGGCCATTATGACGCAGCTGCCAGCTGGCTAGGTTAAGCCCAGCATTGAGCGAGACAAAGGCATTGGTGTTTTCTTGATTGTTAGTACTATCAAAGGTCTTGTAGGCACTGGCGTTATAAGAAGCAAAGCCAGCATTAATACCCCTATCCCAAATGCTAGGATCGACATAACCTCGGGCATTATTCTGCATAGCAACTTGAGGAATAGATACCTCAAGCTTTAGACTTGACATATCAAAGTTATAAAAGGCCTCATCTACCCACTGCTCAAGTGGCAAACAACTGTTGGCAGAGTTTTTGGCCTTTTGTTTAATCAGTTCCGCTTTGATACCGAATTCAAGTAGCTGTTTGGGCGTAAAGCAAGTAAATGAGCTTTTGTCATCTGGGGTAGGTTTAAATACCAAGCGCTGTTTGCCAAACCAATTACCATTAACATAAACATCTAAGCTATATTCACCTGGCAAAATAGGGTTACCATTAGCAAACTTGGAAATATCAATTTTTTTGGCATCGCCAATCAAAAATGCTGAATCAAAATCTGCAGAAATCGCTCCAGCATTCTCATTTCCGGCAGTCTCATCGGCCAATGCCAAACCTGAAAGACTTAAGGTTACCACGCCACACAATAGCGAGTAGCTAAACGTACGCTTTACAGAATTTTTGATTATTTTTGCCTTATCCATAGTTTCAGCCACCCCATATCCTTCACGCATGATTTGAACACGTACGATTAAAAATAGTCAAAGGGGTGAAACAACCCTTTATTCAACTGCCTGCTGTACTCGGCCACCATAATCATTAATTGTGGTAAAGGTCATACCTTTTAGATTAGGATTTTTAACATTAATTTTTTGTTCAGAAAATGGTAGTAACATCATCCCATCGGTTAACACCTCTGCTTTATCTGTTGCAGCACCGACAGGTTTTTGCACAATAGAAGTAATAGTAACGTGATAAGGAGTAGGATTTTTAATGGTCAAGGTATTGCCTTGAACTGACCACTGTAATTGTTTAGGAGCAGACAAGCTATCCCCCTTAAGACCTGCAGGACGATAAAAGAACTTAAGACGTGAGCGAATCGCCAATTGCAAAAAGTTATCTGAGCCACTATCAGCATCTTTTTTAGTGGGTTTCGGCGGAATATCTAATACATTCAACCAAAACAAGCTTTCTTGAGTTTTGCTAAGTGAATTAACCCCAGGCAAAGCACTAACTCGTAATGATTGGCCTTTACCCGGCTCAACACGAGTGATAGGCGGGGTAATAACAAATGGGGATTTTGATTGATCGGGAGTGATTTTAGCATCCCCTTCATCGATCCAAGCTTGCACTAAGGCGGGGCTTGTGCCTTCATTAGTTACCTTAACGGTTATTTCACGAGCATCAGAAGGGTATACAACACGAGTACCATGGATAACCACATCAGCATTAGCAGCTGTAAAAGGTAGCATTAATGCCAGTAGAGCCGTTCTACACATTTTGCGGTTTAATAATTTGCAATTCAATAGCATGATGTTGTATTCCTTCTGAAATTTAAAATATAAAAGCTAAGGTAATTGCTTACCTTAGCTCATTTAGTCTTACAACATGGTTAACTTTCTAGTGACTAAAGTAGTGACTATGGGTAAACAATCGTGTACTTAACAGAAGTCTTTACGTCACCGGCTGTGGCTTGAGCTTTAGCGTAGTATTCAGCATAGTAGTTTAGAGCGGCTGAGCCATTAGCTGCAACGGTAACCTCTTGTGAGTTCGCTTGAGTACCTGCTGTTTTTGCAAGTACTGGAATAACTGCGTTGTTATCGCCTAGTAACTGAACCTGTACGTTTGTCGCAGTGCCAGTAGCGTTGTTTAGACGCCCTGAATCATAATCTACAGTAGAACCTGGTTCGAAGTAAGTAGCTACTTTACCTTCTGAACAGCCGGTTAGGTTAATAGTGAAAGGAGTACGACCTGCAGTTTGACCTGGAGTTAATGACGCAGCAGATACAGTAGGTAGTGCTACCGCTAAATCTTTAGACTTACTGTCTACAGTACAAGTTCTGTCTGTAATTTGACCTGTGATAGTGATGGTACCGTCGGCTGCATGTGCAGCAGCTGAGCCTAGGATAATTGCAGAAGTAGCTAAAATGATTTTTTTCATAAGGATTCCATTAAAAGAGAAATGTTTTTTGTTTTATGTTTTCGCTTTTATTAAGGTAAATAAACATAAAACGATGTTTTAAACTAACACTCCGACTAAAAAAACCTAGCTTACCTTTACCCAATGTCCATAAGGCACCAAAATCAGTCATATGCAGATACTTATAGGGTCAAAAAATCCTACATATACATGCATTTAGCTAATTCTTTATTCCATTAAATTTTGAGAAAGCGTTGTGACAAAAGGTATTCAAAGAAAGGTGGTGTTAACCATATCCAGAATCTATTATGCTAGTTTGGAATAGCATAAGTCAGAAACGACATATGGCTTTGATGGCGACGTATTATACACTAAAAAAAAGATACTGCAACTTATTTTAGTATTTCTTATGTGTAAATAAGTAAAAGAATTCACTATAACTAAAAATCCATTTAAATTTAATTACTTACTTAATCATAAACCACTAAAAACTCTGTTTAACTCTACCAAAGACCAAGCTGATTTTAACGATATCACAAAAAACAACATGGATACGCTAGCCCAGTATCTGTGTAGAGTGGGCTGAATTATGCTCGTTCCTACTTAACTTATCAACTCAGAAAATATGAAAAAAACTTCTTCTGTCAAAAATAATTATTCATACATTATGTATTACTAAAGTACGAACCTTTCAAAGTACATTTTTTTTAACGTTATCGAAATTTAGTTCAATTTAGCTTATCGATAATCGAATTAGGCAGCAACAATACTCCAGCTATCATAATAGATATATGGGGTCAATAGGGAAGAAAACAAGCGAACTAACCCTATAGGGTTATTGACTAATGAAATTAGGTAGATATAGACAGCCAATGGCATGCCTGTATTTACTTACGTTTGTGTATGTCTCTCTGCATTTGCTGCATTTGTAAAAAAGTTACGCCTACTGGACGTCATAGATACAAAGTAGACTAAAAGCGATACCAGACATTTGTCTGCTATTGCCCTTAACTGTATTTATACTCTTAAACTTCAAAAAAATAAAGCTTTTCTAAACTATTTATTGTTAACATAACTTTCTAAAGTCATACTAAAGGAGTAAACCTTTGATATTACTCCTATTCCGAGCAGCTGGTTGTTGATCATAAGAAATAATATGTCGCTATCTTCTATTTATTGATAATAAAAAAAGCCCAAGACAATCTAAAAGGATCATCTTAGGCCTTGACATTAAACTATTAAAAATCAGATTGAGCGGCTCAATTACGATAATATAATTTATTATTCACCTTGCAGTAAATCAATCATACCCTGATATTTGTCTTTCTTGGCTGCAATCTTGCTACGCTCCTCTTCTGAATTTTCTGTAGGCGATTCTGCCCCATCAAGTTTTGCATCAAACGCTTTAAGCTCGCTCTGTGCAGCATTAAGCAGCTTAGTGAGCATCATAGCTAGGGCTTTTTCGGACACATCATGGGTAACATTAGAAGCTTCAGAGGCAAAATCTTCTTTTAACTTTGCAGCCCATTGATAGATATTGGCAATTGAGACGCTGTGCTTATCCTCTTGTTCAGAATCCTGTTTCTCAGAGCTGTCTTTGTTATCTGAGTTATCAGAGTCCGCTTGCTTATCGCTATCTGCTGGGTCTGATTCTTGTTTAGACTCAGCGCTGTCTGCTAAGCCAGATTTTTTGTCTGTGATGAACTCATCTTTTAGCTTAGCCGCCCACTGATACAGGTTGGCGATAGCAGCGGTATATTTGTCTTTGCCTGAGCCTTCTTGGTCAGAGTCATTGCTTTCTGAATCTTTTTGGTTATCTTCAGACTGCTCGTCTTTAGCTTGCTCGTCGTCAGAGTCACTGTCTTGTTCATCAGCCTCTGAATTATCTTTTTTGGAATCAGTCTCTTTAGAATCATTAGACTCTTGATCTTTATTAGCTGATGAGGCCTGTTGTTTTTTAGATACTTGACTGGCATCATCTTTATCAGAATCGGCTGAATCTTGTGCCAAATTATCTGAATCAGAGTCTAAGTCCTGCGCTTTATTAAATTCTTCAAAGTCGCCCTCTTCATAAATAATTTTATCGCCTTTCACAACTTCCACACCCACAACTTCTTCATTGCTGGTAGTTTCTGTTGTATTCTCAAGAGACTCCAAAGCTTTATTGATGCTGTTGTCTTGCTTGTCGTTAGAGCTATTAGATGAATTTGACATATTTATTATCCTTATTATTTAATTATTTATTGACCTCCAATAATAGCTTAATGAAAACCGACCTTTAGTACTTTAATGTAAAGTATTATGCCTAATACGTTAATATTTCTTAGCCGCGATCTAGCGCCATAATCCTTCAGGATAAATCAACTCACCAGCTATGGTTGGGTAGCCGCTAAACTCAAGCTCAATACCAGTATCAGAGGCACTTAACTGGCATTGCGCGCCCAGTGGGAAGCTTTGTTTACGAGCCACATGGCCAAATGGAAGGCCGGTAAATACAGGTAAGTGGGTTATCTGTTTTAACTGTTTAACAACCAAACTCATGTCATAGCGGGCATCATAACTGTCCTGCCCTGTCCCACTAAAGGCGCCAAGCACAATAGCTTGCTGACGTTTAAAGGCACCCGATAAATATAAGCTATATAGCATACGCTCTACTTGATAGGGCTGCTCCCCCACATCTTCTAAAAACACAATTCCGCCTTCAGGATTAGGTATATAAGGGCTACCTGCCAGCGCCGATACCACACTTAAGTTGCCGCCCCATAGCGTGCCTGTCATAGGTGTTTTTAGCATTGAAATGTCTTGCTGCGGCAAACTTATTTTGAGCTTTGGCTGGGTAATGGCATCAATAAAGCCTTGGCAACTGACCACATCCGGCTGCTTTTTGCCAAACTCGCTATATAGCATGGGTGCCGCCAAGCTGCTCATTTTGCCTTGAGCCAACAGTGCACATTGCACGGCGGTCACATCACTAAAACCTGCCAAAATCGTACCTTTTTCACGCATCTGATCACCCAGGCTTTGCCAATTCACCTGCTCCAAAAGACGCATGGCCCCATAGCCGCCTCGGGCTGCCAATAGCAGTTTGGGTACTTCAATGGCACCAGTGGCCATGTTCTGTAAGTCGCTGATGCGCTGCTGGTCTGTACCGCCGAACCGCAAATACCTGCGCCTTAATACTTCAGGATTCTTGATATCAAATCCAGCACAAGTCAAGCGCTGTAAACCCAAGACATTACGGGCCTCATCCACACCTGTATTAGAGCTGGCAAAAATTCGAGTACTAATAGTCGGGGTAATACAGCTTAAGGGGTTTTGTGTCGATGTATCTTCTATATCCAAACTATGTGTTGTTAGTGCTCCCTGTGGCAGGGTTAATGCGGCCTTATAGTCAATCCAAAATAAAATTGGTACAACCCATATTATGAAATAGTTTAGGTAGATTATTCTCCATCCATCCTTGGCGTAGAAATTTAGCCTGTGCCCATTTTTTCTCAATAGGGTTTAAATCGGGACTGTACGGCGGTAGAAATAACA